>DAONAB010000001.1:0-43366 GCA_035400805.1 Nitrospira sp.
ACAAGTGGTCAGAAAAGTGTAGGCGACCATCCGAGAAAACCCCCCGTACGGCACAAGCCAGGGATCGCAGGTTGCGGGCACGGTTTTATTATCGAAGGGCTGGTATTCCGACCGCAAGAACTCGTGCCGCATTGTCGGTTCATGTTCTTGGCGCCAGTCGTGCAAAGCCTGAGTAATATCTGGCGGAGGCCGGTATGCATCAAACGGCCCAATGCCATCTACGGTGATCTTGGAACTCAGAAAGTCCAGTAAGGCATACAGCAAACAACCATTTCGATCATCGGAGTAGTTCTGTCCCTGTTGTCGGAGAAGGAAATGTAGGGTGCGCGTGATCTGTCGTTCTACCGTTCGTCGCTCGATCTGATTCAGAAGGAGAAGGCCATACGCGCCGAGGGCGGTATGCCTCAGTCTCACGGACAGTTCCATACCTTCGCGGCTCACCGAACGGGTCCCGAATCCCCATGTTGCGGGATCGTGATGACGGTCTAGATACGTCTTGAACCGAGACAGCACCTGGCGTGGTAACATGTTTTCACCGCGCACCCGACAGTGGTAAAGCACATGAAACGCGAGGATTGAAGACTCGAAGCCACCCTCCTCCTCCATCAATGGATCGGGAGCTATGGAGTAACCTTTCCAGTTGGCTTTCATCCACGGAACGAGGCTCCTTCCCCACCCGCCCGAAGGCAGTTGATCGGCAAGTAGCCATGCCAGAGCGAAGCGTTCCATTGCCCGACAACGGAGTATGACTTGCCTCTCGAATCCGGCTCGTGGTTTGGAGCGATGATAAACCACAGCCTGTTCAGTGGAAAACTTCAGAGACGGCGAGTTCTTCGTAGTAGCGAGCGGCCAAGACTCTGGCTGCTTGCAGGCCGTCAAAAGTCGCACATACTCCTGCTCGCGGTCCGCCGGGAGCCAGTTGATGTAAAGGAACTGCGCCAGGGAGCCTTTGATGGGGGCGTCGTCGAGCCGCAGGGGAATGAAGCGGCGCTCCCGGTTCAGCGGGTCGCGAAACCGGAACGTGCCCGCCTCCAATTTCGCCCAGTCCGACCCGAACGCCTGGGCCGACATGCAGAGCACGAGCACGCGCGAGTGCTCCAGCCCTGCCTCGATCTTCGCCAGGATGTTATCGCCGGGCTTGAGCACCCATTCATCGAACCACACCTTCAGCCCGTCGGCCCGCAACCGCTCCGCCAGCGGCCGCACCACCGCCTTGTCCTTCGCGCTGTGGCTGAGGAAGACGTCGTATTCGAATTCCTGACTTTGCCGCACTGGCGGTACTTTGGCACTTGGGACGGCTGATGACGACCAAAAACACGGCGAGTGCAACACAGATCGGACATTGGCTGCGACAGTCGACCTCCGCGACATCGAGGCTGCGAGTAGCGGGTTCAATGTTCCATGGGTGCGGAGAGCGCGACAGCGAACGCCTGCTTGCGGAATCGTGTTCTTGCGCGCATGTTGGAGCGCAGTCAGCGAACACGCCGGCGACCGCTGAGTGCGAGAATTCCACGCGGCGGGCGACCGGGTGAATGCAGGGAATCAGATGGAACATCCAGTCCAGTATCTGACCGTGGTGACGAAGTTCCTGGATCGCATGATCGAGGAGCACGGGGATCGTCTGTTCGTGGCGTTCGGGTTCGTCTGCCTGGCTGTGATCGCCTGGATTCTGATCCGAAAGCGCAGGCATCCGGTCAACGATTTCAGGGTCGTCATCCTGCCGTTCAACATCGCGCCGAGGCGTGAGACGGAGCCCGAGCCGGTTGCTTTCAGAGACCGCGACGGCCTCTGAAATGCGGTTCCGGGGTCGAGCCACGCTGACTGAAAGGTCCTATTTCCCCGCAGTCCGCTCCGGAGCGTGCTGCTCATCCTCCGGCCAGGGTCGCGGCTCCCCGTCAAAGGTGGCCTTCACCACTTCGCGGATGTCACCGTGGAGGGAACTGCGCTCGCCGGCCTTGATTTCAACCCTCACGGGCACCCAGAGAACTTTCGAGGGTTTTCCCCTGGACCACGGCAGCTCCGCGGTGATTTCCTTCACCATTGAGGCGGCCGCGTTCGTGGCCGGACCGGCCAGTCCCGAAACCACCAGCCAGACGTTGCCGGCGGCACGGCGCTGTGCGGCAATGATCCCATACATGGTCCACGTATCGCCTTCTGCTGGTGTGACATGAGGTCGGTCTCCCAGGAACACGGCCGTGGCCTGGTTGTGTTTCACCCGTGAGGCAATCGGGTCGTGGTCGGACTGCAATTCGCGCCAAGTGAGCCCGAAGGCGCTACGAAAGCCGCGTGCCAGCTTCGGGAGCCAGACAAAGAAGAAGGGCACCTGCTTGCCGGTCTTGAACTTCGGTGTGGCAAACGGCGGGACCCCGAACATCCGTGCGAGCATGACCTCACTGCTGAGAGCGGCCAGGGGCGATCCGATCGAGATCACCGACGCCTGGTCTTCTTCGAGAACACGGTGCCAACGTTCAGCGTGGATTGCAGTGGCGTCGACCGGACTGCGCCAAAGCACGTGTTCAATGTCGAATTCGCGGTGGATGTCGACTCTGGAGGCTTGAGTCAGCAAGTCGGCCAGGGACCGGACGTCCCAGAGACTCACGTCGGTGCGGCGCTCCTCCGGCCGGGGCTTGGCGCCCAGCATGAAGACAACGCGTGGGGAATCCAACAGCACCTCGAACACCCCTCGGGTTTCCAGAATCGGCAATTGCTGCAGCCCTTGTCCCCGCTTCTGGAAGTAGGTGTTCAGGGCGACCAGGATGTTCCAAGTGAGTCCGACCTTCTGGGGCTCGTCACGGATCTTCGCCAGGATCTTCCGGTTGACGAGGCAACCCGTTCCGGCTTTGCGGTTTGCCTCGTTGATGAGCTCAGCCAGGCGATTCAGGGTAACGGCACCCGAGGTCTCAGCCGCGATCAGCGTGCTCAGTCGTAATGGAGGTCTCGTGGTCACGGTTGGATTGTAGCCCGAGCGCTGTCAATCCGGGAAGGGCATTCAGAGGCCAACTTCTGTCCGTTTCGGCACCGCCGACGCGGCGCGAACCTGCCCCTTTGGGTGCCATCGCCCAGACCATGGTGGGGCCAGAAACATCCGTAGGGCTGGTTCAAGTGCGCAGTTACAGTTGGCGCAAACCACCCAGGTGCGAACCGGCGGATATGAAATCGACCTCGAGACGGTGCAAGGCTGAGGGCGGCCGCGAGACGCGGGCTCCCGTTCGGGTGTCGTTTACGGCGGCCTGCCAGTGGGTCGATGGTGCTCGACGACTTTCACTTCTTCCTTCCGTTGGTTCCTTCAGGGGCATCCGTTGTTCCGAAACGTGAGGTGGCTGCCGGAGACTTCGTGTTGTGCGCCCTCGTCGTTCCCAACCGCAAAAAGCAGAGCCGAAGCGTCAGCACGCCCGGCGGGGAGCAAGAACACCGGGCACCGGGATGCCTTGTGTAGGCACTACACCAACCGGGACGGACAAGCGTGTAGGCATTCCGGCAGTGACTATGAATCTCGATCCAGTCGCCGAACCGGAATCGCCCAGAAACCTCATCGGGCGCAATGTCTCACGCCTCCGCTATCAGCGGGCGTGGACGCAGGATCAACTCGTGGCCAAACTGCAGATCGTCGGTTGCGACATCACCAGGGACATTCTCGCCAGCATCGAGACCCTGCGATCGATTGCCACCGACAAGCATGTCTGGTTTCTCGCTGTCGTCTTCGATGTCGATCTCCGTGAGCTGTTCAATCCTCTGCCCAAGAGTCGGCCCAAACCCAAGGTGGTCGGCGTCGCGACGCCAGTTTCCAAACGGCCTCGGTCCGACGGCCCCGGTCATCGTGCAAACCTGTGACTGACCCAATGCAACCCGCATGGCCAGCCCCCGCAAAACACTTGACGCAAACCTCCAGCTTGACCTGTTCTCATACCGCAGGCCGACGAATGACACCGCTGACCCAATACGGCCGAATGGCCGAGAAACACTGGCGCGAATTCCTGCCGAAGATGGTGGCGGGGTTGGAGTCGACCGACCGCCTCCACCGGGTGCTGCTGGAGGCGGAAGAGAAGACCAAGGACGAAATGGCGAGTCTCCGAACGGATTTGATGCGCCAGGGACTGACGGCCGACCAGGCCCATCGCCAGGCGTGGGAAATGGTCCGGGAACGCTACATCCTGCTCCCGCCGGAGAGCTGAACCGCCGGATCAGAGCCGAGCGCCAATCCGCGCCGGCCGTTCGCAACGACCAGAACTACCGCATTTCGGACGCAGACAGGATTGGCGAAGGACCGCCGCGCCAGAAATACCGCCAGAACATCGAGGCCATCCGCACCCTGCGGGCGTTGGAGGCCGAAGGCCGACCCGCCACACCCGACGAAAAGTCAGTCCTCGTGCGATACGTGGGTTGGGGCGCGATGCCCCAGGTCTTTGACCCACGGAATTACGAATGGCGAGAGGCGCGCGCCGAGTTGGAGGAGTTGCTGACCCCGGAGGAGTTGGCGGCGGCTCGCGCGAGCACCCTCAATGCGCACTACACCTCGCCCACTGTGGTCCGGGCCATGTATCGCGCCCTGGAGCGGTTCGGATTCGAACATGGCCGGATTTTGGAACCGGCGTGTGGCATTGGCCATTTTTTCGGCCTCATGCCCGAGGGAATGCACCGGCACTCGACCATCACCGGCGTCGAGATTGACCCGCTCACGGTTCGCATCGCCAAAGCGCTCTACCCGGACGCGGACATTCGCGGGCAGGGGTTCGAAAGCGCCCAACTTGCCGACGGATTCTACGACGTGGCGATCTCCAACGTGCCCTTCGGCGATTATCCCGTCCACGACCCACGCTTCAACGCCTACCGGTTCCCTATTCACGACTACTTCTTCGCCAAAGCGTTGGACAAGGTCCGGCCCGGGGGCCTGGTGATGTTCATTACGTCGCGCGGAACGATGGACAAGGTGAACTCCACACTCCGGGAGTATCTGGCCCCGAATACGGAGTTCCTTGGGGCCATTCGCTTGCCCAACACCGCCTTCAAACAGAACGCCGGCACCGAGGTGACAACGGACATCGTCATGCTCCGGAAGCTGCATCCGGGCGAGACCTCGCAAGGACCGGCCTGGCGAGAGGTGCTGGAGTACACGAATCACAATTGGGAGCGAATCCCGATCAACGAATATTTCGTCGAACGTCCCCACCTGATGCTCGGACATCTTCAGTTGACCGGGCGGATGTATCGGGACAACGAGCCAACCTTGGAAGGGGACGGCCGGGTGCTCGCCGACGCGCTCGCCACGGCAATCCCGGCGCTTCCGTCGGGCATCTATCACGCGCAGCGGATCGAACTGACCGAACCGACGCCTAAGCAGTCCATTCCGGCGCCTGATTACGTCAAGCCCAACGCCTACTGCCTGCACGATGGGATGGTGTGTATCCGCGAGGACACGGTCCTCCGTCCGCTCAACGACCTGCCCAGCGAGACGCGAGCACGCATTCGTGGCCTGATCCCTGTGCGCGACGCCGTTCGCGACTGTCTCCGCTCCCAACTCGATGGCAGCCCCGAAGAACGGGTTCTCGAAACCCGCCAGCAACTCAACATCGCCTACGACCGGTTCGTCGGTCGGTTTGGTCCCGTCAATAGCCGAGCCAATCAGCGCGCTTTCGACGGGGATCCGGACCTCCCATTGCTGCTGTCGCTGGAGCACTACAACGACGAGACGAAAGTCGCCACCAAGGCCGCCATCTTCCGCGAGCGGACGATCCAGCACCGGCAGCCCGTGGCGTCCGCTGCGTCTCCCAAGGAAGCCCTGCTCGTAACCTTGAACGAGCGTGGCGGCGTGGACCTCGATCACATGGCGGGACTCTTGGCCCAACCGGTAAAGGACTTCCTGCCCGATCTCAAGGGCCTCGTCTTCCTGAACCCGCAGACCCGGCACTGGGAGACCGATGACCAGTATCTGTCGGGCAACGTCCGCGAGAAACTGGCCGTCGCCGAGGCCGCGACCATCACCGATCCGGCCTTCGCCCCGAACGTCGAGGCGCTGAAGTCCGTTCAACCGGCCGACCTCTCCGCCAACGAGATCAATGTCCGGCTTGGAGCGTCATGGCTGCCGCGCGAAGACGTCGAACGGTTTGTTCACGATCTGTTGGGCGTGGCGTCCGGTGTCGAGGTCGGTCACGTGCCCGCCCTGGGCACTTGGTATGTGAAGGGGGACTGGGACGTGAAACGCCAGACCGCGAACACCACCGACTGGGGCACCGACCGCTGCTCCGCCCTGGACCTGGTCGAGGACGCCCTGAATCTCAAGACGCCTACGGTGTACGACCTGGACGAGGACAAGAAACCGGTTGTGAACGCCCAGGCGACCGAAGCGGCCCGGGAGAAGCAGGAGCGTATCAAGGAGCGGTTCAAGGAATGGATCTGGTCGGATGACGAGCGCCGCGAGCGGCTGTGCCGCCTCTACAACGACACGTTCAACCACACTCGCCTGCGCACCTTCAGCGGTGAGCACCTGACCCTGCCGGGTGCCAGCCAGACCATCACTCTGCAATCGCACCAGAAGGCCGGGGTCTGGCGCATTCTGCAAACGCCGAACACGTTGCTGGCCCACGTCGTCGGCGCCGGGAAGACGTTCACGATGGTCGCCTCGGCCATGGAGTTGAAGCGGCTTGGGCTGGCCCGGAAGCCCCTGTTCACCGTGCCGAACCACATGCTCGGCCAATTCTCGACCGAATTGCTAACATTGTATCCGGGCGCGAACATCCTCGTCGCCGGCAAGGAGGATTTCCAGGCCACGAACCGAAAGCGGCTCTTCAGTCGCATCGCCACCGGGAATTGGGACGCCGTCATCGTCACCCATTCCGGCTTCGAGCGCATTCCACTTTCTCAGGACACCCAGCGGCGGTTCTTCGAGGAACAGCTTCACGAGTTGGAGATGGTTAAACGGCAGAACGCCGAAAGCAGCAACCGTCGGCTCGTCAAGGAACTGGAGCGCGCGAAGAAGCGGCTCGAAACCCGCTTGCAGGCGCTGGCTGCCGACCACAAAAAGGACAACACGCTAACCTTCGAGGAACTCGGCGTGGACCGCCTCTACGTGGACGAAGCGCACTGTTTCAAAAACCTGTTCTATGTCTCCAAGATGACGCGCATCGCCGGGCTGCCGCAGACCGCAAGCGAGCGCGCCTTCGACATGTTCCTCAAAGTCCGCCACGTCCAGTCGCTCAATGGCGGGGGCGGCGTTGTATTCGCCACCGGCACGCCCATCGCCAACAGCATAGCCGAGATGTTCACCATGCAACGGTATCTCCAGCCGGATCATTTGCGGAAACACAGCCTGCACCACTTCGACTCGTGGGCGGCCACGTTCGGCGAACCGGTAACGGCGATGGAGTTGTCTCCCGATGGAGCAGCCTACCGTCTCAACACCCGGTTCGCCCGGTTCATCAACGTCCCCGAACTGATGCAGATGTTCCGCCAGGCGGCCGACGTGCAGACGGCGCAGATGCTCAACCTGCCGCGCCCGACGCTGGAGAACGACAAACCTGCCATTCGCAACGCGCCTGCGACGCCGGAATTACGGGAGTTCGTTCAGGAGTTGGCCGCGCGTGCGGACCGTCTGAGAACAGCCCGAGTGGACCCGCGGGTGGACAACATGCTCAAGATTACGTCGGAGGGTCGCAAAGCTGCCCTGGACCTTCGCTTGGTGGCGCCGACTGCGGGAGACGACCCGTCGGGGAAAGTGAACCTCGCCGTCGAGAACGTCCTGCGCATCTGGCAGGAAACCGCAGACCGCCGCTGCGCCCAGCTTGTCTTCTGCGACCTCTCGACGCCGAAAGACCGCGGCTTCTCCGTCTATCGCCACATGGCGGACAAGCTCCAGTCCCGCGGCATCCCGGAGCGCGAGATTGCCTTCATCCAGGACTACGATTCGGATGCCTCGAAGCTGGCACTGTTCAAGGACGTCCGCGCCGGGAAGGTTCGCGTGCTCTTCGGCAGCACGCAGAAAATGGGATCGGGCACGAACGTCCAGGAACGGCTCATCGCCCTCCATCATCTTGATGCCCCGTGGCGTCCGGCGGATGTCGAGCAGCGCGAAGGACGCATCCTGCGGCAGGGCAACAAGAACCCCGTGGTGAGTGTGTTCCGCTACGTCACCGAGGGCTCATTCGACGCCTACATGTGGCAAACGCTCGAAACCAAAGCCAAGTTCATCGCCCAGGTCATGACCGGTGACATGACCATCCGCCGGGTCGAAGACCTTGACTCAGCGGCGTTGACCTACGCCGAGGTCAAAGCCATCGCCTCCGGCAATCCGCTGGTCATTGAGAAAGCCCAGGTCGATGCCGAGTTGATGCGGCTCACCCGGCTTCGCTCGGCCCATGCCGAGGAACAATACCGGATTCGCAGCAATCTCCGCCATGCTCACGACGATGCTGCGACGTTCACAACCCGGCTCGACAACCTTCGCCAGGACATTGCTGACCGCGAAGACACGGCTGGCGACAAATTCAGCATCGTCCTTGACGGCGAAACGGTGAGCAACCGTGGTATTGCCGGCGAACTACTCATCCGCCGCGCGGAGAAGTTGAAGAGCCGCGTTTGCGAGGAAGTGCGTGTCGGACGGTTCGCCGGATTCGGGCTCTTCATCCGCACCAACCTTGGCGGCGAGGCGGACCTCGTGCTGCGCGGAAAGAACAGCTACTCCGCCCGCGTGACCGACACCGCCCTCGGCACCATTCGATCTCTGGAGGCCACGGCCCAAGGCTTCGAGGAGCGCGCGACGAAACTCGAAACCGACATCGCCGACACGCAGAAGCGAGCCAAGGAACTCGAAGGCAGGGTGGGCACGCCCTTCGAGCGCGAGGCGCGTTACCAGGAGCTATCCCGGCGGCAGGATGAAATCGAAGAGCAACTCGATCTCACCAAGAACCAGGCACCCAGCCAGGCGGAGTCAGCGTCCGTGGACGTGGCCGAGGAAACAGTCGAGAAGCAATCCGAATCGAAGGCCATTCGCCCCGCACGACGCTCCAGCATCCGCGTCTGAACTGCCGTGACCAACGCGCGTTCCGGTCGGTGGCCGTGCCTGCGCTCATTTCGCGCCGGTTCGCTCCACCTCGCTCCGCGCGCGCTCGTCACGGCTGATGGGGCGCGCATGGGCGCGGGGCTTCCGTCTGGCCCTTGGCGCGCGACACTCCTCTTCGGCTTTGCTCCGCGCATCCCTCCGCTCCGCCTCCGTTCCGCTCCCGCGCCACCAACGGCCAGACCGACGCGGCCAGCTCACGTCCGACCGGCCACCTTCAATTCATCAATCTGAAGTGAGGCGATCGAGAACGTCCGTGTGGCCAGAACGGAGCTCTCAAGGCGCAACTGATCTCTGCATCCGCAACACATCGTTTCAAGTCCAGGGCATTCGTTACACGCTTGCGGTGCGTCACTCCTCGAAGTCATTCATATCATCTTGGGCTGTCTCAGCCCGATCACCCGGCCCTCCAGGCTCGGCGCCAGGCCACAAAACTGCCAAAGCCTCGACGCACGGCACGAGAAAGCCCGTGTTGAGCTTGGGGACTTCCTGTTCGATGACTTGCGAAGCGGCAACCAGCGACACCTGAACTCCCGTCCGATCCTTTGGAGGCGTCCAGGATCGTCGCAATGCGCCCAGATTCCCCAGCAATTCGTTCAGTCTGCGGACTGCCTGCCAATCCCGCAGAACGAGCCATTCACCGGACTCATCGGATCTTTCGGCAGCCACAACAACGCACCGTACTGGAGTATCTTTCCCTGTCACTCGATCTACTATGCGGGCGAACATCATAGGTCGAGGTAAGATGGTCCTGCACACTGCCGCCACACAGCCCGGCTCATCGAGAGACTGGCGAAGCGCCTGCTCCACAACTTTGTGTCCGACACCGACTACCCTCTTTATCGCGTCCTTGCCCCGAACTGTCCGGTCGAATACGAGTCCGTCGTAAGTCGAACGGACCCCGACTTCGTGCATCCACGCATCCGGGGTCCTGAACCCAAGCGAACCGTCATCTCCCCGCCTCGGCCGTCTTCGGTTCAAAACCAACATCGCCTCCACGAAAGGCCGAAGTTCCGGGAGGTCAACGGGAGGCACTTCCTTTCCGACTGACTGAAAATCGAACCGATCACAATTGCCAACGATTTCCTTAACCGTCGCAATCACGTCGCGTCCTCCAAAGGTCGCCGTCTTCTGATCAAACCATGTTCCAAGGGAATCAGCAGGCACCTGCGACGCTTCGGCAAACAACTCCCTGAATAAGGCGGGAGACGTCATCCCAAGCACCATCTGAAGCAGATCCTCGGGCTCATCCATGACGTGACCGAAGGCCAGCATGATGTTTCCAATTTTGGAATTCAGCTTGTCCCAGATTCTGGCCTCCACCGTTTCCGGGTTGCGCAGCGAGACCACATCAACGCGCTCTCTTTGTCCATACCGGTTGAGTCGCCCGACGCGTTGGTGCAGTCGCATTGGATTCCATGGAAGATCAACATGCACCAGGGAATGGCAGCGTTCCTGCAAGTCGATTCCTTCGCCACCAGCTTCGGTCGAGATCAGAAATCGCACCTTGCCTTCATTGAACAGCTCGGCGGCGTCTTCCCTGGTTTGATGCTTGGTGCGTGTCTGCCCGTCGCGTCCCATGATCTCGTCGGCGCGGTTGTCGCCGTTGATGAACCCAACGCAGTCATCGCCAAAACGCTGGATGAGCTCAGACATCAACAGAGATTGCGTGGCCTTGTACTCTGTGAAGAAGACAACGGACTGGTTGGAAAATCGGGTCTCGACCAAGGAAAGGACCTTTTCGATTTTCGTCTCCCGGCGTACCTGGTCTGCCGCAGCGAGTAGTTCGCGCAGACGCGGTTCCTCGTCCGCCATCAGTTGAACGCCAGCCGCCAGTCTGACGATTTCCTCTTCCAACCGGCCAATCTCATCATTCGGCCCCGAACTTTCGAGTTTTGCGTAATCCGATCCCAGCTCCTCAAGTTTTTGCCTAGCCTCTGCAAGTTTCTGCCGCTGGGTCAGCATGCGCTCGAGTCTTCCGCGCAACGCTCGCCGGATGGCCGCGACCGAACTGGACGCGAGTTTCTGCATCGCGATGAGCACCAACATCACCAACCGCTGGTCGGACGCACCCAGGGTGGAGGCGTACGCCTTCCCCGAGAGGATGAACTCGGTCAGCATCCCATAAAACCGTGCCTCCTCAGGCGAATACGCGTAGGTCTCCGATGTGACGGCCGGCGGTTGGAAAAGGCGCTGTCCTTTCAGGTCGGTGACGTTGTTCTTGTTGTTTCGGATCACGACCTCGCGCATGTGCTTCAGTTGGCGAGCCAGAGGCTCGCGCGGGTTGAATAGATCCGGCCGCAACAACTGGAGGAGCGCTAAGAAACCAAAATTCTTGCCCCGGTGCGGCGTCCCTGTAAAGAAAATCATCGAAGCGACCTTTTTCTCGTCCACCAACCGTTGGGCCAGCTTGTAGCCGAGCGTCGGACCCGAATCCTCGTCTGCGTTCACATGGTGCGCCTCATCGATGACGAGGAGGTCCCAAGGCGGACCTTCGAAAAGCCGCTCATGTCTTCCGCCATGGTCTAGCCGGAGCGTGGAAAGAGATGCAACCACCTGATTGTGCGTGTTCCAGAAATCGCTGCGCTCCGAATCCGCCTCAGTGACGTACCGGGCAAGACGAATGTCGAACATCGTCCGCAGCCGATACTGCCACTGCTCGACCAACGACGCAGGACACACGATCAGAAGCCGTCGGACCAGGCCTTTCGAGAGCAACGGCCACAGGATCAAACCAGCCTCAATCGTTTTGCCTAGCCCGACATCATCGGCTACCAGCCACCGCGCAGGCCACCCTGAAAGGACACGGCGGCATACCCAGAGTTGGTGGGGTAGCAGCGCGATTCGAGACCGCGAAAACACCCCCCACGTATCATTCACCGATACAATTGCTGAGGCGAGCGCTTTGGCCACCACTGGAAGTGCGGGATCCCAGTTTCCCGCCACAATGGAATCCGCGACGGAGCGTATGCCTTTGAGGCTACCACGCTCGCACTCCTCTATCCCGTGATCGAAGCGGACTATGACCGTCGCGCCCTTGTCGTATTCCACAGTGCCCTGGCCAAAACGATCGGATAGAACGCGATTGCCGGGATCGAGTTTGCTTTCTGCTGACATAGGGGCTTACCAGTTTAGGTTAATGCGGCGGCCATCCGGCAGTGTGCGCCAGCCCTCATCCGGACGGGAAGAGGAAGGAAGGTCTTCGGGAGGGAGTGGTTCTCCCAATACTTTAATTTGAGCGTCCTCTCGCTCCCTGAGCGCTAAAAGCGGCAAATCGAAGCCCCGGTTAAATGTTGCTCTTTCTTCGTCCATGTTTTCGACCAGAAAACGGTGGATCGCCGAGGAACGGTCACCTGTCGTCAGCATGCGAAGCGAGGGACAGCCAATCGTCTCCAATACCCCGCAAACCCGCGTGCCGGGTACGTAGCAATATCGGTGTGCCAGCTTCTGGTGAAGAATGTTCAAACGCGTGAGTTCACGCATCACAAAGCATGCGCCGATGCCCAAAGCCGTCGTCAACGCCGGGGCATCAGGTCCGCCACCGGAATAAAGTGAGCTGGTTCGCGGGCTGATGATGGCGTCAAAGCCGAATGGTCTCTTCATCCGGTTAACATTTAGAAAGCTTTCGACATAGTCGGGTAGCCAGCGTGATATCTGATAGATGACCACAAATTGCTTCATCCACTGGTAATAGTCGTGTTTCCCAGTCGGATCATCGAGGTAGCCTTCCAACATATCCATCCAGCGGCGGGCGTCGTGTTCCCCATCAGCGAAAACGTCCAGCCACCCCTTCTCGTCGCAGCGGCTCAGGAAATTCCTGTGTTGCTCTGGGTTTGACCGTCCGATCGTCTGCATCGATCCCAGCAGCAACAAGGTGATCCATTCGCGACGAGCGCTGAGGTCTTTTTCAATAAAGTCCTTCCGAACCGCCGGGGTACGGGCGCCGGGGTAAACTCGTTCAACGTACGCATCCGTCCAGGCATCACCGTGTGCTTGCCACCATTCATGGAGCCGGCCAAGCACTTTCCGGGCATCGTACTGTGGACGTGGGGGCTTTGAAGGTTCCTCTTCGGTTTCCTCGACGATTCCGAGCCAGGCTCGAAAGATCTCGCTCTGAATGATCTCCGCAGGAATCAAACCGACGCCGGCAGCTTCCTTGGTACTTAGGCGTTTTCCGATAGCGGGAAACCAGGATGAGCGAAAAACCGCAGACAACTCCCAGTAGTCCTTGAAACGATCGGCATCCGAAAGATACGTCAGTATGGCGATGCCTTCGGGGCTGGTCAGGTCTGTCGAGCTGGCCCAATTGCGCAGGTCATCCTCGGAAGGTCTGTCTGGAAGCCCAGCAAACCCTAGCAATTTCAGCCCGACCTCGTTGTAGTTCCTGCTGACGCACTTTAAGAATCTCTGAGGCAAGAGCTGACTTCCGGGAAATTCTGCCGGCAGCATGTTGCCAGGAAACTCGTGGATGTCGGCTCCTTCACCGTTCAAACCCAGCACCTGGCATTGCGAGACCCACTTGCCGATGCCGAGGAACTGCTGCTCCTTCAGGGCGCTCGCAAGGAGGTTTAAGAGATCAGGCCTTTTTGCGAACCACGGTCGTCCTCGAAAAGCAGCCGCAATGTCCGCCCAACCGATTCCCAGTAGTTTCTGTCCGCTCTGCTTTCCAGCGTACTCGCAGGCCCGGCGGTAGGCTGTTGCGAATCCCTCAACCACGATGTTTGTCACCGCTAATGACGTCTCTGGGTGCCCCGCCAAATGCACCGTAATTTGAGCCTCGACTAGCCCACGACGGAAATCGTCAGGCAGCTCGTAGAAATAGAAGCACGGACCTTGACCAAGACTGACGGGTTTTTCAGGGGCGAGCGTTGGCACGATGGGCATCCGCTCCGCCAACTGGACAAGCTCAGTCGCTAACGATTGGCGCAGTCGTTCGCATTCAACATCGCCGCGCTCCCACTGCCAAAGCGACCAGAACCTCTTCAGAATCTCCGACAATGGCGTGCTGGTCGAGGCGCAGTCGGAAAGCGCATGTAGCAGGCCTTCCAGCAGAGCCACAGTCTCAACGATGCGACGTTCGTTTGCCTTCGGATCCACCAGATGGGTCCTCCCTGACTGAACTTCGAATCGGTGGGAGGCCGCGAGGCCGCATCCCAGTCTCGCTTGCAGTGGCAGTGCCGCGTAAAGATCTTGCGAAAACACTTCATCCCACCGTGCCGGGGTCCCATCTTGAGCAAGCAGCAAGGCCAACTGGCCTGCGTGGGAATTGTTTCGGCATCGGATCAGTCGAACGGCCCCTCCTCGTACCGTCTTGGGAGCGGAGATTTCGATCTGCTCGACCAGCGTGCCTTGGGCACTTCGAGGTTCCGGAGGGGCAGCCACGATCGTCGTTATTTCGCCGTCAGACGAATAGACCTGGAGGCGTGTGATCATTCTCAGGAACGGCACCAAACCCAGGAATCGGGAGACATCCTTCACCTCTGCAGTGTCGCTCCGCAGGGGAAGTCGTATCCGGGTCACGTCTTCTAACAAATCATCCGGTCGAGGCAATTCCTTGGGCAGACAACCGGCCTCAATGGCAAAATGCCAATCCCCGGAGTGGATTTCGGGGCGATCAGTGAGCAGGTAAACACATTTGAAGCCGAGGCCGAAACGCCCAATCGTATCACCATTTGGCTGCTCCGCGTCGCGATCGGGCGAATACGGCTTAAAACTCCCCGCCGAACGGAGCACGCCTTCTACGTCTTTGGAGAAGTTGGAAAAGTGCCTGGCGCCATGCTGGAAATAGTTGAAGGGGCGCCCTTTGTGCTCGATCTCCAGGACCGGTGTTGTCCCTTCTCGATGGATGTATCGATAAGTGATTTCGCGCGGACGGGGTGTTTCCATGCCGAGCTGCTCGCGTTGCAGGTAGGCGTCTTCCGCATTCTGCAGCAATTCCGCGAAGACTGAAAACTCGTCATAACCGTAGCCCCGGATCTGGTCCCGCCTGGCCTGCACGAATTTTGCAGTGAGCAGTGTGAACATTTGAGATTTCAGCTCCTCAGCTCGGGGACGGCGAGGGTCAGTTCGCTGGTATTGATCGAACAGCTCGGCAAACTCCGGGTCTGCCACCTGGTCTTGGTACTGGTGTATAAAATGTTCGCGGTAATTGTCGTGCAATCGGCGGAGCACCGTGGCTGGCCGTTCGAGAGTTTTGAGGATTTCCTCTACCAGGGGTGATGAGTCTCCAGTTGGTGCGCCTGCTCGAAGCAGCCGCGCCATCTCGTTCGCCATTGCGCGGTCTAATTCATTAAGCCAATCAGCCTCTTTGCGGTCCTTGACCTGCAGGGCTTGGGCGCGGACCAGCAACCTGCCGTCCGCGTCTGCCAAGGTTGTTGGTCCCTCCCATTTCGAGGATTGATCGATGATCTGCCCGTTCTGCAATCGGCAACGCAGTCGGATCTGCTCCACAGCCATCAGATCCACCTGATTCTCTGGGAAATTGAGACCGAAGCCGGAAAGTGCGCCTCGCAACGCTGACTCTGCCGTCGAAAGGTCCTTGAGCCACCGCCGCCAAGGGTTCAGTAAATGCGAAACTCCGGGCGGGAGCGAGATTGGGACAGGAGTGTCAGCGACTTCAATCCGGGCGCAGGTGCGCAGGTTGGAAAGCTTGTCCGGACACCGCTCACGCAACCAATCGGCAAGGCGCCGGGTGGCCGGGTTCTGAGTATCTGCGAGCAGGGGTGCATGCTCTACGATCACCCGCCCCTTTCTCCCCAGCACATCATCCCAGTGGCAACGATCGAGTCGTTCATAGCTGCCAGCACAGGTCAGCACCCGTATCGACCCGATGGAAGCTTGCTGTAGTTGCGTCGAATCCTTCTCCGCAAGCCTCTGGAACGAGTTCAGCAGACGGCCGTAGGAAACTCCAACGCCCGGCTCAGACGCAGTGATCACAGTCAAGGCGCCCAGCACTTGGGAAAACGTTTCCCTTTCTGAGACCCCGAGCCTGCGATAAGTCTCGGTCAAACCCTTTGGTGGCTTGCTGTCGGCTTTCAGGCACAGGAGATGCGCCGACAGATCCTCTTTGAAATCATTGTCACCGAGGAAAAGCTGCAGCGATGTAACCTGGCCCTCCCTCTCGCGGAAGGTGCGATAAACGGGACGGCGCTCCGCCAGGCTCATCCAGTGCGGACGCAGTGTTTCCACCTCCTCCAGCAACTGGGCGGTCAGCTCGTAAACCTTAAGTGCTGCGCTTTCGTCCACCCTCGCGCGTTCGACCAGGCACTCGCAAATGTCCTCAAGTGCCGCAGGCGTCGTGGTTGGCATCGTTGCGAATCCCAAGCCTGCACTTCCAACCCTGCAAACATCGGGCATTTGGATTGCAGGAACCCAAAAACGTGCACCCAATATCTTTTCGCCTGCGTGAACCAGCACCTCAGCGGGTTTCTTGAACTCCCAAGTTCCGCTTCGCTCTGCCAACACCCAAGGCTGCGCCTTGAGGGCTTTGAGGTCTTCGGCACTTGGCGAAGCGCCGACGGCCTTATCGAGCCAGGCGTAGATCGCTTTTGCCGTTCCTCGCTTCTCGGTCGTTCCTTTCAATGCCTGTGCGATGACTAGTGAGAACACGTCGCTGAAAGTTCTCACACCACACCAGTCGTCCCAGACTCGGACAACCGCTTCCGCCGTCTTTTCCAATACCGGGAGAACCTCAGCAAGCACTAGAGGCGGCTTCGTTTGAGCCCAGCGAGGTGAGACCACAGTCGATGGGCTTTTCCACGTCGGCTTTCGAGTTGCCACCAAGACGGTTTCCAACCCCTTGGCCTTATCTGCAACCAGTCTCGAGAGCCTCCGTGTGTCGATATAGCGGAGCACTTGAAACCGTTCTGAATCATCCAGCCCGGGCCACATGCCCTCGAACCCTTCGATCAATCGTGTCTCAAAATCCAGTGCGGTCAGTTCTCTTACCTGGAAGCTCCGCAGGACCAGCGGCAAGTCGGAGGGCTTCAGTGCAACCGCATTTGCGAGAGCCGCCAGCGAGATCGCCTTGGGCGCAAGCAATGATAAGACGCGCCCGGGTAAATCCGCCGTGCCCTCGAAAAACTCAGCGTCAGCGAGCCTTACTTGGCCCGTGTGGGTCGAGACGTGCAGCAGGCCGGCCGCTTTCGACCGCACCACGCCGGCTTCCGGGAAATCTCGTTTGTTGTCCCAAAACAGTTTTACGCGATCATTCAAGCCTAGGTCTGTGCTCTCGCTGGTGATGGCCAATTCGACGATCTTCCTCGAATCCCAGCTTGTCAGCCGATGGAGGCGTGGGAGCAAATCCCGGAATTGCGCATCGATGCTGGCGATGTGCTTTCCCGACAGCAGCTCAGCCATAAGCGGGGCGAGTCGGTCTATTGACCACCGTTGCTCGGTCAGCCGTTCCGCAATGTGCCAAGCTTCGGCAGAGTCATGGGCAGCATACCACGAACCGTCCAGGCAGGGCACTGTCCGCGCCGAAACCATCAACGCGCGCAACTCCCCTGCATCGATTCTGTCAGTCGACTCGCCGGAGCTATCAAGCCCGGTCAACGTCGCATCGTAGTAGCGAACGAGATATCGAAGCATCCGCTCGTTGTCGGTGGTTGGCTCGCCGATTTGACGCAGGGTCTCCTTCAAGACCTCCACTCGATTGTGCGCCTTGATGCCCAAGCGAAGTCGATAGAACCGCTTCACAGCGGCGTTCGCGGTTTGCAGTAGCCGGCAAGCGGGCAGCTTGATAGGCGCATCCTCGATATCGTCTTGAGACTGTAGCCTGAAGTCTCGTGAAACGACCGTCATGTCGTCACCGAGGGCGGGAACCAATGCGATGAACTTGCCGTCGGAGCAACGGTGGATTGGCAAGGCAAGCACGGTGTATCGCTGTGCCTGATCCATGGAATCCCAAGAGCTGTCGGCGGCATCCATCAAGCACGCCGCCGCTCGCTCGGCGAGCCCAGAATGCTCTTGGGCGGCAGTCGCCATCTCCTTTTCCAGCATCCCGCAGAACTCAGGGCGCTTGAGTCTTGCCCCATGGAGAATTCCGATGGCTTCGTGAGCCCGCGCGAGGGTCACACGGCAATCGGACGCGTGGAGCATTTCCAGGCTGCCTGGATGCACGGTGAGCAGCCGTTGGAGTTCGCTGTCAAAGCCCGGATCAGCGTGGGCGAAAATCCGGCGGAACCAGACCTCCCCCAAAGCCCGATCCTCGGCTGCCGGCGTCGTGGATTTGAGCAGAATCACGCCGAACCCTCGTCGTGCTGCTTGCGCATGCGCCGTGCGGACCAAGAATCCCAAACGGAGGTCTGCCGGCAACCGACCATGTGATTGCTTTAGTAGAAAATCAACGACGGGTTTGATCTCGTAGCCATGCACGACTTGATCATGACAGTTCGCTGCGGGGAGCCTTTGCAACAATTCCAGCCCAGCGTCTGCTGTAGGTTTCAAGACATTTGCGGGAGCGGGACGAAGATCCGCGAGCAAACCAGGCAGCCCGACATCAGGGCGAACCCAATACGTGTCCCCGAAGGGCAGCTGGAGTCTTCGAAGGTGCTCGATGATTGGATCGCCGCCGGGTTCCTCAAGTACGTAGAGTTTACTGGCTTCAAACCGCAAAAGCTCATCAGTTTCCTGTCTTTGAAACGCCCATGTTCCCTCAAAGTTACACTGAATACCCTCCGCGTTAATGATGAGCTTCAGCAATTTTTCAACGTCCTGGGCGTTTGGCGCTTGAGTGTGGCGAAGCACCTTGCCAGCAACGTCTGAAGAAATCTGCCACCGGACTGCGATTCCCCTGCTTCCGCCGACTCGGGCCGACAATGCTTCTCCGAGCGAGTAGCGCACGAACCGCCGGCGATCCGATGAAAGCTCCCGAAAGCGCTCCGCGTATGCCGATAGCCACTCCGGGACAAGCTCCACAACCGTTTCAACCCCGCCATCGCCGACCAGCAGATCGAACGGTTCATTCCAGATATCCCGAAGTCGCAAAGCCCAGGCATCCGACGAAAAGCACCGGCGCGCAAATTCAGTCAGGTCATTTGGTTCCGCAGTGCCCTTGGCAGCTATCGGGAAAAGATTCAGGTAATCCTTCGGATAGCCCTTCAGTAAATCATGCGCCAGCTCCGGCAATTCGAGGCTGACATCATGGAGCAAAGGAATAAGAGCCCGTTCGACCAACCGTTGGTTCCATTCCGTCTTCCGCCTTTGGGCGTCTGATTTATCCAGCCGATATTCGACGCGCTGGCGTGACGGTCCCACGAAGAACGCCCCATTCAAAATGCAGCCGCATGGCCCGTCATCCAACAGCGGCAAGAAGACCCGCCATTTTGCCGCTTCACCTCCCGCCAGTCGGCATGCCTCGATATCCAGCGGCACCGCTAATGCCGCCCATGGTGTTGCCTTTTCTTCATTTCTCCGCAGTCTTTCACGAAGTTGGGTCAGATACTCATCATCGAAGCGGGCAACGTGGCGAACATGAAATCTCCACTCCTGGCAGGACATCTCTTTTCCATCCACGCCGAAATCACGACGACTGATTTTGCGATCGAATGCACAATACTGCTTCTCGGATGCCTGTTCCTGCTTGGCGAGTTCGTTGACTCTATTCAGGAAAGTCCTGAATCCGTCCGGACACGGAGTGGTTTCGACCCTGACCTGCAGATCAACCTGCCTATCCCGCAGGACCGAGAAGGAAATGCTGCAAATGTTCTTTAAGAAATGAATGGCGTGCGCTCCGGCATCTGCCATTTCGGCAAGCAAAGCGCGACGATCTATGGCCTCGGGGAATCGGTCATCGTACAAGGCTTTTGCTCCTTCCGGACTTCGTCTGAGCGGGAGCCGGAATACTGTTTGTTTGTAGTCTTCTGCCGGATTACTTGCGATGGTGCCGATTGAGTGCGTCGCCAGCGCAGCCGCTGGCAGGCACCAATCTAGCACTTCCTTGACTGCCCCCTCCCGAAATCCAGAGTCTCGTCTGAAATCCTCGATTGGAAATCGCCAGCCGTTTGCGTCGAATATCTCGTGCAGTAGATCAAACACATGAATCTCGCGACGAGAAACGAGCATCGGTGTGTCAGTGAGAAAATAGACGCTGTTGAAACCGATGCCAAAACGGCCCGCGGCTGTCGCCTGAGCCCGCTTGTGTCCGCCTGCAACATCGCGGATCGCAGAGAAATCATCGTGCTCCGGTCCCACCTCGCTCGCCAGTCGGAAGGGGCTGTTGTTCCGTATGAACAGGGCGGGTCCCCAGAGCGGAGCGTAGTCCGGCGGAAGACCGGGACGAGGTTCACGTTCGTCCAGAATGATGGACATTTCAGTTGCCCCGGCATCATCCGCGTTTTGAAGCAATTCCTTCAAAACCGCGGGTGCGGGCCGCGCACCACCTTCCGCCATTTGCCGGAGAAAGGTCTGGATGGAGCGCAAGACCGGATATTCTTGGCCTCCAGCAGTTCCTATCTCGGGTTTGAATGGCATGTTCGTGGGCTCCTCAAATGAAGAGTCTATAATCGTAGGACTCGCGCTCAAACCGCTTCAAGAGCTTCCCAATCCTCGCGATCTCGTTGGACGAATGAATCGTCGCCGGCAGCCGCGTGTACAGGTCAAAGGTGTTCCAATTCATCTTCGACAAAGCCAGCACCTCGCCCGCAACCTCATTCAAATCCGTCGGCCCCCAGTGCTTCTTTATCATCACCGGCGCGGGAATCCTGAATTTCCCCATGTAATACGCCTCGCTCGCAGAATTGGGATGAGCATTCCCGTTGACCCAAAGAAGGAACTTGAACCGCTCCAGGAGGATCGCCGTCCCTCGGTCCACCGGCGAACCGTCGGCAAGGAAACCAGTCGGTGTCACCACCGACGCGGTGCACCGCATCATCGCTTCGACGTTGATCTCCACCAAATCCACCTGCGGCACGTCTTTGAGCCCCTTGAGCAACCCCTCGCGCTCCACTCTCAAAAACGGCGTCCGCTTATGGATTACCACCCGTTCGGGCAGGGCCGCTCGGCTCTCAAAAAACAATTGCCGGATATCCTCCGCTAACTTAAGCGCGTCCTCCTCCGACAAGTGCGGATTCTTCTGCCGGAAGATCGGATTGTCGATTTTGCTCAGCCGATAGGTCAAGCCCAGGCCGTCCGACGTATAAATGTGACTGCACCCGAGTACAATGTGCCCGTTATTTGCTGCTCCCGGTCGCAATATCCCGAAGCCCAGCCCAGCAAAGGCTGTTGTGCTCGGCAGGCCGTCAAGAATCCACGGTGTCCTCATGGACTTGGCATACAACGACAGGGCCAGCCACCACATGACCTCACAATCAAACTTCTTCCGCAGCGTCGACTCCCGCAGAAATTGCGACGCGATTCCCCGCTGGACGCAATACGCCTTCGCCATATCGTGCAGATTGATCTCCTCGTCCTCATCCTCGTAATCAGCAAACTCCGCCCAGCGCTCAGGAACGAACACCAAGACCAAGCGCACCGAAGTCGCTGACGTTACCTGCTGCACGCAGGCCCGAACGCCCTCCAGCAATGACAACGCCTTCTCCTTGGCGTTAGCACCCTTCGGCTCCGGACATGTCGCCCACGCGCTGTCATTCGGCTGCGGTATTGAGAACGGCAAACCGAACGCCTCGGCAAACCCTGGATAATCCAGCAGATAGCCCTTCTTGCTGTTCGCTCGAATCCGCTGGTTTATCTTCGCCAGAAACGAGCTCAACTTCGCCGCTTCACTCGCCGGACACACCACCCCAAACCGTACATTCGTGTCCAAACCCTTCGCGGTCAGCGCGAAGTCATACGGCCGATTCGCCAGTAAGCCCCGAATGGGATGCGAATCGGTCGCGATGCTCGCGCCGTCCTTCGACGCAAATACAATCTTAGGCTCCGGCAGACTCGTTCCCTCGAACTGAACCAAGTTCAAAAACTTGTCAGGCACCTTTACCTTGGTTCTCGCTCGCACGGCATTGATGCGGCCAAACGCTGGCGATCGACGGACTCCGAACTTGAACGAACTTGCTGCGTTGGGGGGATACTCCAGCACCCCGCCGCTGCCCTTCGGAAAAAGGAGGTTCCTCCAGCGTTCCAGCTCCTGGTTAAAGACGGGGTTGTACTGTTTGCTCAGGATCTGGCGCTTCAACTCCTTCTCCACGAAATCTGGCAGTGGCTTGTCTCCCCGCTCAGGTCGGCCAAAAACTGTCGGCATGAGCGTGAGATATTCCCTGCCTTGTGCCCGCCTCAGCGCCACCACCACCGCCCGGAACACCTTGCACTTCCATTTATACACCTCGCGCATTTCGTAAGCCGTCGGCTCCCAAATCAATTCGTCGCCGTCCGTCCCCAGCCTGGCGCGGGCTGCCAGACACCGGACAATGGCCTGCCGGAACATGCCCGTCACCGTCCCGTTTGGCAGAGCGAGCTCATGGTCGGCGACTGGGCTCCTCCCAATATCGCCTTGTATCCGCTTCCCGAACACCTCCTTAACGTCATCCACTAGACCCACGGCCAGGACTTTCTGAGCCAGCAGCCCCGCCACCAGGGGCTTCCCCTTAATCGTCTCCCGCAGTGCGGCCCACGCTCCTTCGCAACGCAGATCCGGCACGTCGAACTCATAAACCTCCGACGGAACATCCACCGGGAAACAATTGCTCTTCACCAAAGCAACTGGATCACCGCCCGGAACCGAGAACGGCTTATTGTTCGCCGCATCCGCTGCCGCGCTCCCTGCCAAAATTGTCTTCGCCTTCTCCCCCAAGTCTCCTTCCAAACACTGAAGGGCCAGCCGTCGCAACGTGTCGTCAAAACCGTAACTGTCCACGTAAAATGCCTGTCGGCCCGCGCGGCGAGCCGCCGCAATCAAATCCGCCACCGCCCTCGGTGGCTCGGGGCTTTGGAATCCGCACCAAAAAAACCGCCCAACCCCTTTCTTGGACAAAGCGTTCGTTAGGCATTCCATCACCGAAGCGTCGCGCCCGCTGTAACCGAGAACGATCACAGTTCTCTCCATCAACCGTTGCGCGAACGCCGAGCGCAAATCTGCGTCCTGCCGCTGAAGCTCCGCCACCGTGTTCTTCAGCGCGTCATACCGATAATCCCCGTGCATCGACACACAGAGCAGTTCTCCCTTGCGTGGTAAGCGGTCCACGCGCCCAGTGGTATCGAGCCCAACCTCGATCGACGTCACGCCAGTACCAACCGACGCAACCGCGCTCAAGCTGTCGAAGTTCGTCGTCCACACGGAATCGAACACCCCGGCCTCCGCCAGTAAGACCAAGAGTCGATACCCGTAGCTTGGCTTCGCCGCCTTCACCAGCTTCTGAAAATACGCTCGGCGGTCGTCGCTCAGTGGATAACAGTTTTCACAGTAGAAACTGTACTCTGTTTGCGCGCCCAGCGCCGGAAACCCCGCCTGCTTGTCGAGCCAGGTCTGTATTCGACGTTGTACTGCGGGCAAGAAAACATGCCCAACCTGCTTCTCGAGTCCCGGATTCGCAGACGTGAAGATGCGACCCTTCCACTCCATCATGCACCGTTCTGCTGATGGAATGCCGGAACTCACGGAAGCCCCAGCTCCCAGGAACAAACTGTGCGGCGTGTCCCGGTTGATCGAAATGGAACGTACAAAAGCGTCCAACGCCATTGCTGTCGGATCGCTCATAGTTCCTCCTGGTGGTTGATGCTGGTTCACGGCATACGCGTTAGAGTTTCCACCCCTCCTTGATCTTCCCCAGCACCTCGTTCGCCTGCGTCAGGTCCATTCCCGATTTCGTCTTTACGGAAACGGCAACCTCAAACTGCACGTCGCAACCCGCCAGGGATTTGCTCAAGGTGGAAACGTCATCCGCCAGATTCTGAAACTCAGCGGGCGACAACGTCACTCGTGGCGAGAGCTTGCGGCCGGGGATTGGCTCAGGTTCTGGTGGCGGCACGCTCCCAATCGATTTCACCGTCAACTCGACTGTCCCGTCTGCGGCCAGCGACACCAGCGGGCCGCCGCCGCTGGCCCGTTGCATCAGTCCCCGACCGAGGGCCTCGCTCAATGTGTTGATGAACGCCTTCGGCGGCCAGGGGTTGCCCTTCGCCTTCTTCAGTTCCGCGTAAAGCGTCGCCACAGTCGTCTTCGGTTCCGCATCGCTGCTCCACGCGGACTTCAGAGCGCCGGGCAGCAGTTCGATCGCGTTCAGGGGCGCGGGGCGCCGGAAAAGACGCGCAGCCGGATCAAGCTGGATCGTGGTGGGATCCTCCAGCCACACACTGTCGTTCCCCAGCACCAGCCACAGATCGCCTGCCTTCACCGCTTGCGCCACGGCCTTGTGGACTTCGTCCACGGCCACTTGCGGAATGGGCCGTGACTCCGGCGGATACCCGGGTTGCGTGACCTCCTGAAAGGCATGGCTTCCGTCGAACCAGGAGCACAAGGTCGCCAGTTCCACTCCATTCGGTTCCGCCGGCCATAAACCGGGCAGGGCTTCCGGGAGAATGGCCCTGGCGCTGACGCTGTTCAGCACCGACTTGTTCGGCAACCACGCTTCGCCAGTCTTCTCCCAGTCCGCCACATCAATCTTCGAGCGCCAGAACCATTGCTCCGAGCCATCGGGGCGGACATGCCGCAGTGCCAGCACTCCGCGCTGCACCGCGTCCCCAATTGTGTTCGTCACCGTTTGCTGGCTCAGCAGTTTCGGCAGGTTCGGCCGCCGCGCAAATTGCTGGTAGAGGGCACTCACCTGCACGCGGTCATCGGTCCCTGGCCAGACCGCATACGGCCCGCCCGGCATGATCGTCTCCGCGTCAATCTTCTCTTTGAACAGCCGCAGCTCTTTCTCCTGCAACAGGGTCGGGAACAAGGCTTGTGCCCCCATCGTGAACTTCTTCACTTGCACTGCGCCGGTCTTGTCCACGTGCAAGGCCAGTTCGAAGGCATTCTTCACGGCGGTCTCGGCTGCCTGCTTCGTCTCCCGTTCGCGTTTGTTGACCGTCTCCTTTACGTGGCCCTCGTAATCCTTGTAGTCCTTTGACCCCTTGATTTCCTGCCACGCGATCCAGTCCGCGATTTGCTGTTCCGCTTGCTGCAATCCCGCCACGCTGGGAGTCACCACCAGCACGACGTTTTGATAGGTCCGGTTGTCCGTCGGCGAGGAATGGGTGCGCAGGAACGCCTCGGCCCCCGTGTGCGCCTTCGCACCGGGCTGCCCGGCGTAATCCGATCCCAGGGCGATCAACCTGAAGACGCCATCGTCGTCCACATCGCCCGGTGAATTCGGCTGATTGTGGAATTTGATGCCCTCCTGGTCGCAGCCCTCCTTGAGCGGTCCGCACTTCTTCGCCAGTTCGTCGAATTTCCCCTTGGCAATGCTTAGGGCCTTGGTCCGGTAGCTGTAGTGAACCTGGTTCAGGTTCGGTTTCGGCCCCAGCCGCCAGTACTTCGGCACGTTCGTTGTCGGCTCCGTGGCGTCGGTTTCTTCCAGATACCAGGACGTCTTGGCCCACGCGATCAGCCCGTTGTTGAACACCGCCGACAGGTCGCAGGTCGGCCCCACCAGCCAGCGCAAGTCGCCAATCTCCGCCTGCTCACCGATCGGTTGCGAATAGATGAATGCTGCCACGCACGCCGCCTCCAACTCCCGTCCGTTCAACGTCCCTGCCGCCGCCTTCTGTGCGTCAACCACCCGTGGTAGTTCTGTCTTCAGGTTGCTAGGCCATTGCGGTTTCTTCTCCGGTTGCGATTCCTTTGCCACTTCTGCCAGCTTCTGCAGGGATGGGCTGAGATCGGTGCTCCCCGGTTCCGCCAGGAACACCTGCGGTCCAACCAGAGGCGATTCGTCCCATTTCGCAGCCTCACGCAGCGCCGCGGCGAACGTTTGCAGCACGCCGCGCGTCCGCTGAAACTGGTTCAGTTCCGTCCATTTCCCGAAGAATCGCGCCAGCAAATCCGGGTGGAACGGATACGCATCGCGCAGTTTCTCCTCCGCGTTGGGCAGTTTCGCCTGCGAGGGATCAATCGCCTTCATCCGGTCCCAAAACGCTGTGACGTGCGGATGCCGGTCCGCCGGGTTCTCGGGGAACTTCTCGAACATCCGGCGGCGCAACAACTCCGCCAGGTCGCCTTTTTCCACGGGCGACTGCACCGACGCCTGCCGGTTCAATCCCTGATTGCAGGCATCCAAAATGGCCTTCCCGGTTTCATCGTTCTTGGCGGGTTCGGTGGCCAGGAGGGAAGCGACGAGGCAGGATCGTTCCGATCCATCCACCGCCTGGGACAGACACTGGAAGAAGTTCTTCAGTCGTTGAATCCAGTCTGGCCCCCGGCCTCTGTTTGTGGGATCAGGATCGGGCGTGGCCGCCGTGTGCGCCCACATCAGAAACTCGTCCAGCAGAATCAATGCACCCTTGCCGGTCTTCTCGACCTCCGCCAGCACTTCCACCCACAGCGGCGTCGCCGGCGGCGTGTCGTAATCCGGTTGGGATTCATCCCGCCCGAGAATATCCAGCCCCTGTTGGCCCAGCAGTTGCCAAGCAATCAGGTTCCACGGCATCCGAAAGAACCGCTCCGTGCCGTCCGGCGCTTTGGCCCTGCCGCCCTTCTTCCAATCCACCCAGTCAAAAGACACCGAGGCCACCACCGCCGCCGGTGGATTCTCCAGCTTGGCCTCCGCCATGATGTGCTCCACCGCCGTCGCCTTGCGGGGTAGCTTCGCGCCCAGGGTAGTCAGGTAGTACAGCGTCGTCAGCGTGTGCGATTTCCCGCCGCCGAACGTCTGCGCCACATTGATGATCGGCTCGCCGCCATCCTCCTTCGCCAGCCGCCTCAACACGTCTCGGCAGAATCGCCGCAAGTTCGGCGTGGCGTAGCTGGTCGCGAAGAACGCCTCCGGGTCGGTGTAGTATTTGCCGCCACCCGGCTCGAAGATGACGCGGTGCAGGTCCACCGCGAAATCGGCCATCGTCAGCGTCTTCGTCCGGATCTCATCCCGCAGGATGCAGACCTCTTTCCAGGGTTTCAGAACGTGTTTAGCCATGTGATCATTTCTTCTCTTTTCTGTAGCTCACCTTCGTCCGCGTCGCCTCATCAATGGATGGGAAGAACGGCCCTTCCTTCATCACCCCATCTTCCACCACTTGCCGCCGGGTCAGTTTCAGTTGCGTGGCCAGTGCCTCCACCAGCCGCCGTTCCGTTTCGTTCCCATCTTGCAGGGCCAGCTCGCGGATGGCCTGCAGCAGTGGCGGGAAAGCCTGTTCGCTAGCCATCCCCCATTCGTCGTAGAGCCGTTGCACGTCTGCGGCCCGGTTCCCTTGGAATAACGCCATCAGCCGGTGCAGCTTGTCCACCAGGGGCGAGGCTAGGCCGCCCCGGCTCTCGCCCAGATCCTCGCGGTCCACCCGCTCCGACCAATCCAGCAGCCGATACTCGTTCCCGCTGCTCTCTTCGCTTGCCTCTCCCGCTTCGCCTTCTTCTTCGTCCTTGCGCGGACGGCCTTTCTTGCCGGGACCGGACTTCCCGCCTTGTTCCAGGATGTTCCACACCACCTTCAGTTCCGTCTCGTCCTTCCCGCACGCGTTCGCGTAGAGGATGCAGGCCCCGGCGGGTGCGGACTTCAGCCCGAAATAGGCCCGGTGCAGCAGGTAGTACTGCGTCACTGGGTCCAGTGCCACGGTCTCGCCCCGGCCCTGGGTCTCGCGCTGCAGTTCCCGGAAGCCCGGCAGTTCACCCAGGGCGAATTGCAGCACGAGCTTCCGGACTTCCGTGAGGAAATCCTCCACCTTCATCACGCCGCCTGCGGTCTGCTTCACGAACGGATGCTCGCTGTAAGCCTGGAGCGCCGGGCCGAGCGCTGCCCAGATGAAGTCCGGGCCCCGGATGCCCAGGTCGAAGTAGTATTGGAGGATGTTCTTCCCGCCCAGTTCCTCCCGGCGGTCGAACAGGATTTGTTTCATCCGCTCCAACACCGGCTCCTCCCAACCAGCCGGCGCAGCTTTGGCGCGCTTCCGACAGACGATCCATACGGAACTGGAAAGCGCGGCAGAAGCCTGGCCGCGCGACCGTGCTTCGCGTTCGGTTTGAATCGGCCAACTGGCCGTGACCTCCGCTCCGCCACGTATGAGCGCTCCGACCAGCGTTTCCCAGGCGTCTACCGATTTGTTTGCGAAGACAATCACGAGCCGGCCCGTGTCTGTGAGGCGTTCGCAACACCGTTGGAACGCTTTGGCCATGCCGTCGGTGTAGTTCCGTTTGCTGGCCTCGCGGTCCCCATCAAACCGCGATTCATCGTCAATCAATTCACCGTCGGACTGCTCGTGGTTCCACTTCGGAGACAAGGATTCCGAAAAAACTCCATCCATCTCGCAACTGGTGCCGGTAAGAGTCCGTCGGAGCCAGATGTAGAAGAAGTCCATCAGGTCCGAGTACGGAATCGCGTCGTAGTATGGCGGGTCCGTGACGACAGCATCCAGTTGCTGTTCATTGTCGCCGGGAGCCAGTGCCGATTGCAGGCGAACCGACAAAGATTTCCCGTGCAGATTGCCCTTCAGCGCAAAGTCCACGAACTGAGCGACCAATTCAAGTTGCCCTGGATAACCGCCAGACGCTTCTGTCGTAGTTACGCACTCAGCAAAATCCCAGCACATCGGCAGCGCGAAGCGAGCAAACGTGTTTCGAATCTTGTCCCAATCCACGGTCCACTGACAAATTGCACTGCTCCGGTCGGCGATACGATTCAGAGCGCACGCAAGGTAACTCCCGACTGCTTCGGCCACATCAGCGTCTTGCCTCTGCAGAATCTGGGCAGCCTCTCTCGAGTGCCGTGCGAAGGTGCCTAGCGCCAGTAGCTGTCGCGGTGCAAAGATGTCTGCCCATGTTCTCATTCCGTAACGGTAAAGAGAGAAGGCCCGAGCCGCTCCTCCCCCTCCGCCCTTTGGCATTGGCTCATTGAGAAGCCCATTCGGTAGGTGACCGAAGGTTTCTATCATGTCCTCGATTTCAACTGCTCCTCCTTCGACTTCAGCAGCAGTTGGCAGCCGATAGTGGCGAAAAGTGCCTTTGCCTGTCGTTTTCTTCTTGTCGACGACAACGACAGTCATCTGCGTTCCAAGCAGGCCTTGCTGCCCCTGCCGTCTCATGTCTTCCATCGTGAGCGCAATCACACCAGGCCGTCCGCTGCACGGGCTCCACACTCCAGCACGGTTCATGGTGCCGTTCTTGATGAAGTCTTCCAGCGTTTCGCCAGTCACTTCCCATCGCTGCAGGAATTCATTCTCCTCTACGACGCGCTGCGGTTGCGCAAAATCGCCGTCCTGTAGGATCTTAAATGTTACCCCTGAGCCGTCGGCCAGCGGGATAGGCAGCAGCGCGGCACGTCTGCCTTTCTTCTTCCGGAGCCAGAATGTCTTGAGCAGCGGGATGCGCCCGGTCGTCTGCGGATCACGCACCGTGCGCGCCCACAGGTAAGCCACTGTTGGCTCCCCATCCACGGCCGGATACCGGGCGGCCAGTTCCTGCCGCGCCCGTTCCAGCACCCACCGCCCCCAGGCTCGCACATGCCACGCCAGGTCCGCATCCGGCAGCGGTAGCAGTTGCCGTTGCTGCGGGTCCGTAAAATGAGCCTTCTGGTCGCCCTTGCGCTTCTTCACCTTGCCGGCGAGGAAATCCTCCACGAAGTCCGGCCATTCCCGCACGAAGTCCGGCAGGGACCATTTCTTCCCGGCGAACCGCTGCGGGTAATCCAGTGTGCATTTCTGGATGAACCACGCCACCGGATTCAAGTCCGCCGACGTGACCTCGCACCCCAACCGCATCGCTTCCAGCGGAATCGCCCCGCCACCCGCAAATGGATCCAGCACCTTCGGCGCCTCTCCACCGTAGAATTCCCGGATGGCCGTGCGCAGGGTGTCCATCGCCGCCGCGTTCTCGTTCCCCCACGCCAACACACCACCCTCGACCACTTCCTTTTCCTCGGACACCGAGTTCCCGGCATCATCCTCAGAGGTCACCAGTGTCTTCACCACCGTCCCGCCGATCAGGTCCAGCAGCTCCTTCCGCTTCTGCGCGTCGCAGGGATCCGGTAGCAGCGTGCAAAGCAGCGCGGCCCGGCACGCCGCCAGCGGCCGCCGCGCTGGCCAGATGTGAAGGGTCGAGATGTGCCCATGCCGCACGTTCTTCTCGTGCACGCTGGCCAGGGAGGCCTGCCGAAGGGGGAAGGCAACTTCAATCAGTCTGGGTTTGTCAGTCATGCTTTGGACATCTCGCCTGTTTACCTCAAGGACCGCCTCCACCGGGGCAAATCAAGCACCGGGGCGGCTGGCTTGTCAGAGGGGATTATTGGTTGATCGTCCTCTGCGACGCCCATGGCGTCGATGTCGTTGGGGCCAATTTCCCAAGCCTGTCGGACGTGCAACTCCCGCTTGACGATGCAATCTTTCATCTTCAGGTCTGGTGCGGCAGTTCTATCTGGCAGAATCGCGTGCGCCAGGACGTAGAATCCGATCTTCTTGTAGCTGGCCAGGAAAGTGTTCAGGTTGACGTCAGTGGATGGCTCCATTGTATGCAGGCGAGATATCATCACGTACCTGACTCCCTCCCGGAACGCGTCTTTCGTGGGATTCGTGCCGATTACCACGCGATAGGAGAGCGGACGCTTCCGGTTGATGCCACGGACTATTGTGAGCCGGAGGCGCTCGTCCTTGTCATGCTGACCGAGCTCTTTCCGCCACTCCGCAAAGATCTCGCCCGCGGCGAGCTGGTCCTTGAACAGCAAGGCTATTATCGGGGGCTCTCCGTCCATGGCGGTTAGAAAGTACCCAGTGCCCGACCAGCCGACGCGATCCCAGAGCCGCTCGCGGATCAAAGAGACCGTTTCCATCTGGGTGTGCTTTACGCCGCCGGGCTCGGTGAGCAAACCTGGAGGGCGGCCTCCTGTTTCTTTGGCGGGGATTGCCCGGGCGGCGGACCCCTGAGCAGCTCTTGCCCGCCGCTCATCTGCATCCCACTCCTCGTCTCGTTTGGGGGTGTAACACCGCACCTGCGGGTCGGACCACATATCAATGTTTGTCTTAGGGGTGTACCCCAAGACGTTTCCGGTCGTCACCAGGCTAGTTGTGAAGTCAATGGCGCGTTCGAGGGCTGCTTCGTCTTGGAAGAGATCGCGGACCAGCTTCTTGACGTCCGTTATCAGGAAGACCCTGGTGAGGACGTGAACGAGCAGATCAAACAGCCTCTTCTTTGCTTCGGACTGCGCCTCCCGTGTCATTTGGTGGGGATTGAAGCCGCTGCAGGAGACCGTGATATGTGGTCTGCCCCCGTTATCTGTAGCCTCGAACTTGAATGGGCCGTCAACGAAATCGGACTTTCGGATTCTGAGGGTCAGGACCGGTTCACGAGCATACAGGTGATGATCGTCGCCCGTGGCAAGAAAGCCCTCCAGCGCGGCTAGGATGCACTCGGCAACTTCAACGCAGGGCGAGATATTGTCGCTTTCGGCCTCAATTTTGCATCCGAGAATGCTCGATTTCAGTTGCACCTTCTGCCCTTCACACAGACTGGGCGCCGCCGGCAGTTGCTCCGCGGCTGGCTGGTCTCGCCAGAGCGCAATGAACTGACGGAGCTTTTCGCGAGCCCCGGGTTTCTCAAGGTCTTCGGGTAGTTCATCCTCGTAACCAAGAGCGAATTTCAATGCGCATGAGGACATGAACAGGCGCAGCTTCGCCAGGACGTCGGGGATTCGGGATAGTTGTTTGAGCTGCCACAAATCGGCTTTGAGGAGCAGGATTCCTACGATTACATCAAACTCCGTCTCCCCGGCAGGGGCCTTCTTTTGGGGGGATGCGCCCTGGGCCAGCACGCCTCTCACAGCGGTTTCGACCTCATGCCAGGCAAGCGTGTGCGGCAAACGCCCCAGCTGCAACTCCAACCATTTCATCTTCTTGAAGCAAATGGCTTGGAATGGTGTGACTTTGGTCTGAGCGTGGAATTCGCTCGTGGCGATCGAGGCAGCCACGAGCATGGTTCCGCGCGCAGCCCACAAAAGGCCAACCTGTTCGTAAGCGCTGCCACAGAGGTATAGGGCCTCGATGAGCTCGTTCCGGCTCTCGTCTTTGTAAAGCGAGTGGAGCGCGCGACCAATGGTCCGGATCGCCTCGCAGGGCCTCTCCACGTCGAGTTGTTGCGCGGCCCGTTTTAGGAGCAGTTGCGCGGCAGCGAGTTCCCCAGAACGCTTGTGGTTGAGCTTGACGATGGTTTCAAAGAGTTTGTCGTAGGCTGGACGACCTTCGAGCAGGGACCCGACCTCAGTCAGGATTTGCACTAATGGCTCAAGCGGAAACCCAACCAAGCCCTCGCAGTTGCGAATCAGTTTTTCAAATTGGGTTAGGATTCCGTCAACGTCCGGCAGGCGGTGCATGAGCTGGACGGTAAGAGCCAGCGCTTCTGCTTGCAGGGCAGTACTGGGGCGGCCTTGCTCCTTCGCCAAGCGCTCCAGCTCTGCGGTTAAGGTGAGGTACCGCTCATCCATGTGCGCCTCCTCCGTGGTCAACTGCTGGAAGCGCACCGCGCCGCAAAGGCAGAACCAAAGGTTGGAGAGGAGCTCCAAGTCATACGCATTCAGGGTGCCTTTTGCGAGCTTCTCCACCTCAGAATATTGTCTCGGCAATTCCCGGTAATCTTCAAACCACCAGTACGTGGCCCACGCCCATTGGTATGCGGCGTTCAACTGTTGGTGGTCAGAGCCGTGTTCCTTTGCGGCACGCTGGGCTCGTTGAAACCGGCCATCCACATCGGTTCTGGGCAGGTCAAGGCTGCGGGCCAATTCCGCCGCCTCGATGCAATCGGCGACATGCTGTATGCCAAACTGGCCCTGGGTGGCGGCGGTGTTGATCCGGGCTTCCAGCTCGTCGAGTTTCTCCCGGCGCTGGAGATCCAGGGGACCCTGCTTGAGCTGTGGCCGGAGCGAAGTGGCGAGGTGCAACTCCTCGATCACGATGTCCTCAAGTTTATCTTGAAAGACACGGTCCAGAATCCAGGACCGGTCGAATATGCGAATATCCAGCTTGTGCTTTTTCCGGAGTGAATCCTCCTCGCTGGCCCTTTCCTTGTCGCGGATGAACTGATTCGTAACAAAGAATGCCTTTTTGTATCCTCTCTTTGTCGCGGCGATTTTCGCGATATCAGAGCGGAGTTTATCCTGCCAGTCCTTCTTGGCGCTGAAGGCGAAGGCCCACCGCTCGGCGGCGGCCTTTCGAGCATTGCCAACGTGCCAGACGAGAGACAAATCGTCGGAGACAGGATAGGTTTCAGAGTCCACCTTGCTGTCCCCGCCACCGGTGGGTCCGGTTTGCGGCAACAAGTTGGGGCATACTGTGCGCTCGATCAGCCTCTTTGCCAGCCGCTCAAAATCCGTCTCCTGTTTCCGATTCGTGAGAGAATCCAGGTGATACTCCAATAGTGAACGATCCAAGGCCGCAGTTCGTATCTCGACGGAATCGGAAAACTTCTCCGGTCGCCTTGCCTGAAGAAGTTTCCGCGGCGAAAAAAAGTCCTCGCCGGGAAGCCCTTCGGCTTGATCTCGTGGCTCGCTCATTCCGTCTCGGCCTCCTTGATAATGTCCCCGATGTTCAGCGTGAAGCTTTGCCGCGTCCGGAACGCTAGTCGAACCGGGTCCTGCACCCGGTAGAGCCTCGGTTCGGTCGCACAATCGGTGACGACGTAGAGCCAGTACTTGTCCCGCACGTTCGCCGCCGTTGGCCATTCGTTTTCCGTCAGATGCACTACCCCCCGTCCAGACCGCCCTTTGACCTCAATGACGATCTTCTCACCGTTGGTCCGGTGGCTCTCCAGATCGTAGCCGCGCGCCAGGTGCGGAGCTGACACGTCGAACACCCTGGCCCGGTGCCGGTCCACCTCGTAGTTGACGGCAATTCGCATGGCGATGGCCTCGATGTTCTTGTCGTAGCCTTCCACCGCCTCCGGGCTTTGGTCCGGGATGACCAGTGCCACGGCGATGCGATCGAGGGTTATGATGTCCAGCAGGTCCCCGCGGCGATGCTCATAGAGTAGGGCCTCCGCCTTGTCCTGTTCAATCCGGCCTTGCTCGCGCTTGATCAGGTCCAGTTGCTGTGCCGCCTGGGCGTCACCGTCCCGTGCCCGGTGACTCAATTCCACGCGCCGCTCCGCCATTTCGCCGGCAGAGAAGTCAAAACCGCGCTGCAGATCTTCCACCCGCGCCAAAGACTCTGCCCGCACCGCCGCCCGGGCCTGCTGCAAGAAACTCGTTTCTGCCACCATCCGGGCGTGCGCGTCGGCCCGTTGGACTTGCTCGATGGGAGCCTGGAGCAAGGCCCCAGCTTTCCACGCCAGCGCTGGCGGCGCGCCCACCAGCGCCAGCAAGTGGTTCGGGGCGCAGGGCGCAAATTCGCCGCTCCCGTCCCAGCGCAGGCCCAGGAGTCGCCGCTCCATCAGGCGCGGCTTCGTGTCGCCAGAGCGAAGCGAACGCTCGCCCAACTGGCAGACATAGGCCGCCGCGAAATAGGGGCGCTCCGCCGCCGGATCGAGGAAGAACCCTCCTCGCCGGGCATCGACGGCAAACCGGCGAATGGTCTCATCGCAGAAGGCGTCGAACAGGGGTTCTCCCGGTCGCAGGAAGGCCGTGGGCGCCGCGCCGTTGCCCGGGCCTTCGTCGCGCCGCACCGACACGTAGGGCGGCAGGCCACCCCGCCAGTGGCTCGCCAGAGGTTCGATCCATGTGGAGCCACTCGAACGGTTCAGCCGCGCCCGATCGTTTAAGTCCCCTTCGATTTCGAAGCCTAGCCGGGGCGCAGCCTTCTCAACGAAATTTTGGACGTAAGCCGGCAGCAGCCGGTTGAAACGCTCGACCTCAATCTCCGTGTTGAGCTGGCCCAACCGCTTCGCCACGTCGCCAAAAGCCGAGGCCTGGCGGCGCTGTTCCTCGACCGCCGCACGGAGCCGTTGCGTGGCGAACAAGGAATCAAGCTGCTTCTGCGCCGAGTAGGGCGCCGTCTCGAACAGCGCGTCGCGGAGCAGGTCACGGATCGAAAGCTCCTGGAGTTGCTGCCCCACGACATCGAACACTTTGTCCGTGCAAAGCTCCCGCCGCGCTTCATCCAGCTTGGCGAGCAGCGTCGCCAGCACATCGCCTTCACGGGTCTTCACCGCCACGAAGTTGAAGATGCGCACCTCGTCATGGCGCTGGCCGAAGCGGTGGAGTCGTCCCATCCGCTGTTCCAGACGCGCCGGATTCCACGGCACATCGAAGTTCACCATCAGCCAGGCGAACTGCAAGTTGATGCCTTCACCCGCCGCGTCCGTCGCCACCATGATCCGGGCGCTGGGCGCGTCCGGATTCGGAAGATTCTGCCGCCGTCGCTCGGCGGGCGGCATGAAGAAAATCCGCTGACGCTCCCGTTCCTCGACATCCATGCCGCCGTGAATCGCGGCGATCTCTCCAGTGTAGCCAAGGGCCTCGAAGCGTTGCTGCAAATGCTCCAGCGTGTCCCGGTGCTCCGTGAAAACCAGCAGCCGTTCGTGCTGGAACTCCGCCGAGTCCACCAGCTCCCGCAGCTTGAGGAACTTCGTCTCGCATTGTTTTGCGAGAATCGCCTCCCCCTGGCCGATGGTAGCGTCCAGGTACCGCAGCTCGGTCTCCAGTTGTTTCTCGGTCTGCGGCTGGGCCAGCGCCATCGCCTGTTCTTCAACCCGCTCCTGGCTCTCGGTGCCGGCTTCCGTCGGCTCCGATTCATCCGCTGTCGCCGTGTCCAGCAACTCCAGCAAACGCTCGGGATTCGGCAGGCTCTCCGCTGGCCCATCATTCACGATCCGCTCCCGCCGGCGCTTCAACGACTGAACCATCGCATACGTGGAACTGGCCAGCCGTCGCTGCAGCACCGCCACCACCATCGCCGCCGCGTTGCGGTTTAAGGATCGGTTCGTCTCGAAGCTCCAGCGCAGATAGTCCGAGGATTCCTCGTAGAAGTCCTGCTCCGGTTTGGACAGCTCAAACTTCACTGTCTGACACAGCCGCGGCTTGTAGATCGGCTGCCCGCTGTAATCAATCATCTCCTCCTTTAGCCGTCGGATGAAAAAGGCCCGTCGTTTCTCCTGGGCCACCGCCCCCAACGCCTCCAGCGTCGAGAAGATTTTCGAGTCCAGCAAACGCCAAAGCGCAAAGTAGGGAAACGGCTTGCCCATGTGCGGCGTGGCCGTCAACAGAAGCAGGTGCGTGGACTTCGCCAGCGTCTCGGCCAGCCGATACCGCCGGGTCTTGGTGTCCAGCCTCCGACTGTCCGTCCAGGAGAGCTTGTGGGCTTCATCGAAGACGACCAGGTCGAAGCCGCCGCCGCTCGCACTCTGCAACCGTTCGCGAATCGCTTCGGTCGCCACGGTATCCACGCTGATGATGAAGAGCCCGTGCTCGTCCAGGAGAGGATCGCCGGTTTGAAAGTCCTGGCCGCGCAGAATGCGAAACTCCAGGTCGAAGAAGTTCCGCAGTTCACGTTGCCAGTTCCAAGTCAGGCCGGCCGGGCAACAGATCAGAGCCCGCCGCAACCGGCCACGGTTGATCATTTCGCGGATGTAGAGGCCGGTCATCACGGTTTTGCCGGCACCGGCATCGTCGGCCAGGAGAAACCGCAGCGGATTCTGGGGCAGCATGTGTTCATAGACTGCGACCCGCTGGTGCGGCAGAGGGACGACGCGCGAAAGCTCAAGGCCGTAGGCCTTATTGAATTGGTGCCCGTTGCGGAGCCGGTGGGCATCCACCACCAGCTTGATGGCTTCTGGCTCGCCTTCGAAGTTGAGGCTCGGGGCCACTTCCTCCAGCACGAGCTGCTTCGCCGCGCCGCTTACGCCCCCAGTCAGCATCGCCTGCATTTGGGCGATCCGCCCCTTCTGGGGTTTGGCCTTCTCATTCTCCCAGCGGTTTACCGTGGCGAACGAAACCCCCAAGCGCTCGGCAAAAGCCTCCTGTGACAGCCCAAGCTGTTTCCTCAAGTTTTTTACCTGTTCGCCCGTCACGATCTGGAACTTGACATATATCTCGGTAAATGTCAATCTGCCATATAACAAATGTCATACCAGACAAAATCCGAAGCGCGAGAGGATGTGGCGACCCCGGATCAGCGCATTGCACTAGCGCCCTGGCATGAGGGGTCTTGGAGGCACCACGGCGAATGGATCGTCGGTTCACGGTCCGCGGCAGAGAAGGGGAAAAAACTCTCGATCTGAACTACACAAGGCGTTTATGGCTGGCGCACTCGGAAAGATGAGCACGGGTGTTTTCAAGGTGCTCTCCATCGACGGTGGCGGGATCAAAGGTGTCTACACCGCAACGATGTTGCGAGTGCTCGAACATGCCCTCGCAAAAACGTCAGGTCACCCGCGGCTGGGGGATTACTTCGACCTGATCTGCGGCACGTCAACCGGAGCTCTGATTGCCTTAGGGCTGGCGGCCGGTCGCACATGCGACGAGATCGCCGACACCTACCTCAAGAAAGGTCCGAAGATCTTCAGCGATCAATGCAGACTCTCTCAAGCGTTCTACAGCGTGCGGCAACTCCTGTTCTCCGCGCGCTATCGGTCCAAGGACCTGCGTCAGGCGGTCATAGATCTCTTGGGTGAACGAACTTTCTCAGAAGCTAACAACTACCTGCTTGTCCCCGTCACTAACCTCGGAAACTACACTCCCCGCATTTTTAAGACCAGGCATTCACGGATTTACTACGACGGAGACTCGCGTATGGTCGATATAGCCCTGGCTTCTGCGGCAGCTCCGACATACTTCCCCATCGTACCGGCGCCGGACGCAAGAAACGGACTCTATGCAGACGGTGGCCTCGTCGCAAACAATCCAGCCCTCCTAGGCGCGTTCGAGGCACTCAGGATCTTCGTGGGTCCAGCAAGCGAGCGAAACGAGTTCAACGAGTTGGCTCTGCTGTCGCTCGGCTCCTATGGTTCTCCCCAGGGGTTCCGAAGGCGCTGGTTCTCCCACGGAACAAGACTGAATCGATCAACTCTTGGTTGGGCAGTTCCTCAGGCGAACAACATTCCGCTTCTGAATGTCCTGATGGATGGGCAGACGGCGCTTGCCGAGCGCGCCGTGACGATATTCAAGGAATTCACGCCCGCGTTTGTCCACTACTGCCGGGTCGACGCAATGCGATGCAAGAGCCGGGCGACACCGGATAGCGAGCTCTTGTCCTTTAACCTGGCTGATGCCCGCCCGCACAAGTTGAAACAACTCGAGGGGTACGGGATGATGGACGGGCAATCGGCAGCTACTGATCCTGCTGTTCGTTACTTTTTCGAAACCGTTCGCAGACCGATTACACTCCACAACTAAAGGAATTGATATGGCCGACTGTCATCCATCGTTCATCGATTACCTGGGCGCTCTGAACCTGACCGACACCCAAGAGGGAAAACTTCGCACGTCCCGCGATGCCCTCTTGACACGCATCAGCAGCCGCTTCAAGGACGAGGGAAGAGGGGTCCCCGAATACGAGTCGCAGGGGTCATACGCCATCAACACCCAAAACCGGCCGATCTCGGACGACTTCGACCTTGATCACGGGGTCTATTTGGTTCACTGGGGCGATAACGAGCCTGTCGCGGTGGACGAGGCCTTCCGCTTAGTTAGCGAGGCGGTCCAGGGCCAGACCACCATCCCGCTACCGCATAAGGATACCTGCGTCCGTGTTCAGTATAAGGCCGCTGCCGACGGCACGCCCGCCCACCATATCGACCTTGCCATTTACCGCAAGAAGACGGACGGATCCCGGCTTTATGCGCATCGGGTGAGCGGCTGGCAACCGAGCGACCAAAAGGGCTTCATCAGTCACTATAAGGCGAAATCGAATGATCAAATCAGGGCGCTAGTGCGCCTGTTCAAGGGCTGGTCGGATTACCAGGGAACCAAGGGCGGCGAGAAAATGCCCAGCGGATTCCACTTCACAGTTTGCATTTTGGACTGTTCGGCGCTTTCGCCGGACCGCCACGATCGCGCATTCGTCCTCACGGCCGAGGGAATACGCGACCGGCTCTCTGCGTATCGCTCCGGCACTGGCAACCCCGTCCGGCGCCCCGTCATACCCAAAGACAACATCTTCGAGAATTACAGTCCGGGACGCCTCGACCACCTAATCAAGAAGCTGAACGAGATATCCATCCAAGGACGGAGGGCGCTGAACGAAGGTGATCCAGGCGCAGCACAGCGAATCTGGCGCGATCTCTTTGGTGATCGGTTCCAGGCTCCAGAGCCCAGCGACCTGTCTGAGGCAAAGAAACCTTGGTCGGCGCCTGCGGTCATCGGGACGTCCGGCAAGGCGGCATAATGGAGGGCCTTTATCCACTGGACGAAGTCACCTCACTGCTCCAGCAGTTGAGCGCGCGACGGGTGGCTATCGGGGATCCGGAGTTGCCCCCGGAGCTTCGCACCGCGTTGGGACAGGCTTACCTGGTTCCGGTGAAGTGGAATGGCGTGACCGAAGTCATTCTCTACCTCTCAGTTGAATTCCCGGATGAACGTCCGATTGTATACTTCAAGGCCACGGACCTCCCCAAATGCGTCGTCCCTCACGTTAATCGAGACGGGCAGATTTGCACGCTGCCCATCGGTGCGGTCGTGAACCCATTTCGACCCGCAGCCCAGATCGTCGCGGTCCTACAAAACGCGCAGAAGGTGGTCGAGACGCAGTACCCACCGGATGAATTTCTGACCGAGGTCGAACAAGAACTGGTTGCATATTGGGGCGGGAGTGAGCCGATCCTGTTCTTGACTGATGCGACGTTGGAGTCCCATCGGATTGTGCACGTGGACTTGGCCGAGGCGATAAACAAAGCCACGAAGAAACGGGTCAGTTTCCTTGGGCCGATGCCGAGCGGGATCCGCGACGGCATGCAGGTCGGTTTAGTGCTGGACATCCCGCGCGCGCACCTTATCGATTTTCTCAACGACCCCGCGAGGACGATAAGCCAAGAGGCGTCCTGGAGACAGTCTTGTGCGTTGTTGGCTGACATCCTGTCGCAGCGCGACCATTCGCGGAAAATGATTACCGCCTTTGTTCTCGCAAGATGTGAAACGAGCAATGGCCAAGCATGGCTCGGAGGACTTCTCCAAGATCCGCTCCATATCGCGAAAGACCGACGTCAGAACGAGGAGCGCTTGGTCAATCTGCCGCTTCGCTCACGGTTTCACAGGTGTGCTATCGACAGTCTACGTACGGAGAGACTGCTTCGACGGATCGAGGGACCCGGTGCAAACACCTGCCTGATGGACAAGTCAGTCGCCCTTGTCGGTTGCGGCTCGCTCGGAAGCTTTATGGCTGATCTGCTTGTTCGATCGGGGGTCCAGCGGATGCTGCTTGTAGACAAGGAGTCACTTGAGTCAGCCAACCTCGCCCGGCACATCCTTGATGCAACGGGGCTTTTCTTGCCTAAGGCCAGCCAGCTTTGTTCGCGGCTCAGACAACGCTTCCCCGAGAGCAATGTCGAACCATTTGTGTCGGACGTGCGGCGTCCAGAAGGTATCAAGAAACTCGCGGAGTTCGGAAGCGCGATGAATCTCATCGCCACAGGGGAGACAAACACGGACATGACGCTTTCTGAGCTCTGCAGACGAGGCCGGATTGGCGCCTGTTGTTTCGTTTGGGTGGAGTCCGGGTTGCGAGGATGTCATGTTATTTACCAGCCCGCGCGTCACTCGCATACTCTCACCGACCTGCATGGCCCGGGAGCAGATGGTCGCTACCTTTACCTTCACAGACTGATAGGGGATCCCGACAAGGAAGTGTGTCACGAACACGCGTGCCAGTTCACGTTCACGCCTTACTCGGCCATCGACCTAGCCGCGTTTGCCGCGGTAGCCACCCGCAAAGTCGTAGAATGGCTGAATCAGCCCCCCCAGGAACTGCAGATACTCCGTTGGCGAGCGGAGAGCTGCAACCAGTGGGAAACCCTCGAGATCCTCGGATGAGGATTTGCCTTCAGCCTGCCGGCCCCATCGAATTGCCAGAGGCCACTATCGGATTCCTGCGTCGCCACGTTCAGTTGAGATTTGCTTTTGAGACCGGAGGTGTATTGGCCGGGTTTCTGCGAAAGGACGACGTTTGGGTCATCTCTCACCCGATGCAGCCCTCGCCTCGAAATCGCGCAGGACGCTTCTGGCTCAAACGAAATCGTGGCGACGCTCAGAAGTTCGTGGACGACGTCTATTACGAGACTGGCGGAATCGTGAACTACCTCGGTGAATGGCACACACATCCTGAGCCGACTCCCTCTCCCTCGGGCGAGGACCGCAAGATGTTTCGAGATCTTTTCCGGACAAGCCGGCTTGAGATTCATTTCTTGATCGGCGTGATCGTGGGGACATCGGGAACGCTCTGTGTTTGGTGTCAACAATGCGATGGGGGCTTTGCCTCGGCGATTGTGCGGTAAGCGATCAAAGGGCCACCTCTGCTGTCTTGCGTTCTTGCAGGTGGCTAATTGCCCGTCATCGATGGTGTCGCGATTGCATGAAAGCGACTGCCCGTGGGTATGGATTCTGTCGCTTGACACCAAGCACATGCACGCCACTCCTGGACTTCAACGACAAGACGTGCATCGCGGCGAGGGTTCCGCGCGTGTCTGCGATACACCACTGCTTGCCCCAGATTGGCCTATCCTTCCTGGCATGAACGCTGACGAGCAGCAGGCGGAGTTCATGAGTTGGAAGATCGCGCCAGCGCGGCTGAACGCGACTCAGGCGGCATGGTACCTCGGCTTCGAGCAGCACGAGATCGCCATGCTGGTTGGCGAGGGCCTGCTCAAGCCGCTCGGGCACCCGGCACGCAACGCCGCCAAGTTTTTTGCCACACAGACCCTGGACCAGTTGCGTCGCGACGAGAAGTGGCTTGCCCGTGCGACGGATGCCATCGCGGACTATTGGCGACAGCAAAACGCCCGCAAGCGGGGAGCCTGCGGGCGTGGCGGTGTCACGAGAGGCAAGGCAATCAGGCGAGCTACCCCTGCGGCGGAGAGGGCTGCTGCTCTGCCGACGACACCGGCGCCGGTTGGAACGGAATGACGTTCCCGGCTGCCGCCTGTTTCTCGTAGTTCTCCAGGGACGGCAGCTTCACCTTGGCCTTGCGCGAATAGGCGCGATGGACGGCCTTGCTGTTGTGACCCAGGGCCTCCTGCGCGAACCGCTCCGGGTAACCGCATTGCCTCGCACGCTCGGCCCAAGCGTATCGGTAACAGTGCAGCGTCACGCCATGTACTCCGGCGCGGCGACAGACGCGCGTGAACTCGGTCGCGCGATGTCCGGAATTCAGCTTCCGCAGCTTCGGGAAGAACGCCCCGGTCGTTGGAAGCGTTCTGAGAACGGCTTCAACCTCGTCGCCGAAATGGATCATCGAAACCGTCCGCGTCTTCTTGCGGGCAAAGCTGATGACCCTCGCCGGCCAGTCCACATTCTCGGCGCCGAGGAAGGCCACGTCCGATTGCGATGCGCCGAGCAACCAGCAGAGTTGGTAAAACGCCTTCCGATCGGGATTCGGTTCGTGAGCCAGGATCGCCTGGTGCTCCTCGGGTGTGATGGCGCGCTTCTCGCGGAAGCTGATTTTGGGCCAGTGTTTCTTCGGGATCAAAGGCCAGGGGAGCCAGCCCATGTCCAAAGCGAAGTTGTGGACACGGCGGAGGAAGACGTTGGTCGAAACCGTGCCGACCTCCATCACCTTCAGCAGGTGCTCAGGACGGGTTTCGAGCAGGGGCAGGTCGCGGATGAGGTCGAAGGCATCGTCCTTCAGCACCCGCAGCCAGCGGTCGCGCGTCGCGCCCTTCTTCGTCTTCCCGATTTCTTCGAGAGGAACGCGCCAGGGGCGCTCGATGGCTCCGGGGTCTGACGCGGCCAGGTAGGTGCGGGCGATGTGCAGGTTGAGTTGCGGTTGGCGGACGGATTCGTTCCGGGCATTCAGCAGCGCCAGGGCTTCCGGACGATTGCGGGTTCCGAGGCTTTCCTGCTTTCGGGTCTCGGTGTCTTCGAGGTAGAACATGCCACCGCGCTTGCGGCGGTAGAGGATGAATCGGCGTTTCATAGGCTCAGTTTTTCGCCGGAGCCTATGGAGTTTCGCGTGGCGTCAGGTGTATCCGCTACACGCGGCGGGCTGCGAATCCCGCCACTACCAGTGGTTGCCGAGTACTGCCGGGGTTTTCGATGCGTATTGGCCCGGTTTTGATTTCACTGGCACTTTCACTGGCACTTGCCGTCTCTGGAATCTGCAACTCTTTGAGGAACAAACCGTTGGAGTTGGAGGCGAGGGTCGGAATCGAACCGACGCATAAGGGTTTTGCAGACC
>DAONAB010000002.1:0-33436 GCA_035400805.1 Nitrospira sp.
ATCTTCAGGATCCACCCGAACATGCCCTGGCGTTGCACCACCACGAAGGCTCCGATGCCGAACACGAGCAACCCCACACTCACCAACCCTGCCGTGATGGTCTGGCCGGCCGATCCGCATAGCCCGTGGCAACGCGGCACCAAAGAGAACACCAAGGGCTTATTGCGCCAGTACTTGCCCAAGGGCACGGACTTGTCGGGCAACACCCAGCGCGAGTTGAACGCCATCGCCTGAACTGGCACTTCGTCAGAGCAGCGCTGCAAGTTTCTGCCACATCTGCGTACAGAGCTGTTTGGCAAAAATGACGGGAGGGCTTTCTCGCCAATACCAGACGCGTTCGGGGTGCCTGTCAAAGTCAATCAAGTCCGAATTCCAATCGCCAGAATAAGCGAATCCAATAGCGTGCATGCCGAGCGATAGTCCCGCCAACCCCACCACTACATACTTCAGCCAGACCCTCTGGTGAATTCGGTCGAGGGCGGGGCCCAGTAAGAAACAGAGGAACGGGGTGCTATCCGCCAGAAGCCTTGGACCATAGCAAAGCCCTCCCCACCAGCTCCCAAGCATTGCCACAGGAACGAGCAAGAAAAGGGGCGCCAGGCTCAGATACTTCAGAAGCACCTGTTCCGGTTCTCTCCAGACCACCACCATGCCAGCCAGCGCACAAAGAAAAATCGGGGAGTAGATGAACAGCCCGCGTGCTGGGGAAAAGAGCACGCCTGCAAGCCCTTCAAACAGGGGTGTGTTGAACCAGGAAAGATGGTGTCCGACCAAGGAAGAGGGACTGACCACGGTCGCACCAAATCCTGTCTGAAGAGGTGAGCCAAAGTGCACTGCGTTGTACCACAGAAACAATAGTAGAGGAGGAACACCGGCAATCATGAAACCAATACACTGACCACGATGCTTATGCACAATATACAGTACGATTGGCACGGCCATGACAAGATTCAGTGGGCGACACATAACCGCAACCCCAAGCGGAAGCCCCGCCCACGCACTAAAGACCGGAGTTTCCACGCCCCTCACCAAGCAGTACAGCGTGAGCGAGAGAAAGAGTTGGCTCGGCCCATGCTGCCACAAGGCCTGACTATTAAGACTCAGGCAGTTCGTTCCGAAGGCATAGACGAACGCGACAAACCATGCTACGCGCGGCCTCGTCACGCGGCGTAACGCGAGAAACAAGATGAGCACCGACAACGCCATGATGAGCACAGCTGCTCGTTTTTCCAGGTCGAACATCCCAGCGCCAGCTCCTTTGAGCACCGGAATAACATACACCGGCAGGGCAAGGATGGCTCCCCACGGTGGGTAGCTTGAAACCAGGTGACCATTGACAAGCCGTACGAAGTATTGATCCTCATATAGATGGATCGTCGAGGCCCACTCATCAAGATAGAAATCGTGGTCCGTGAGGAGGCTTACAGGGAGAAAACGTGCAGGGAACGTATCGCCCGTTTCGAAGGTATGCCCATTGGAGTAATACACAGTCACCGCCCCTAGGAATAGCAGCAGCGGAGACTGCATTCCTTCGAAAGTCGACCTGGCGCCCCGTCTTTCCTCCAACCAGGCTTTGCTTAACGTGAGTGCAAAGCAGAGGGCAAGCCAGTTTCTCAGAGAAGTGGCGTGGACATGAATGGGGCCAACTTGCACATCGTAGCCTCCCTGCATGAGGAACAGGACAAGGACATTGGCACAGGTCACATACCATAGCACCAGGATGCAGCTCTCGAAACGAGAGGGTGCCTGGGCATCGGTTGGAGCAACACGCTGTAGGAGTTGGCGAAACGTCACAATTTGGACTCAGTCAGGTTTTCCTGTCATTGATCTTCCAGTGGATGAGGCACTGACTTAGTGCCTCACAGCGGACAAGCAGCGACCAACCACCGCCGCGGCCCTTGCGGGATCAGCTAGATCTCTACGAACACAATTCCGTCAAGGATGCCAGGTATCCCATTTCGATACGCTTCCTTGACCAGCGGCGAGACCGCCGATCGGTCCCCTTGCGCATTCGCATTGGCACTGACCCAGGTTAAAAAGAATGAGCATGCGCTTAAGAAGTCACCAGGCTGCTGTATCCACGAGAGAGAAACATGCCAGTCTTCTGGCTGGTGATCGTCCGGCGATGCTCTTCTGTGTTTCCGTAGCCCGGCGGTGATGGATAGAGCAAGGTAGACGCCCGCGCAAAGGGCCACGATGCCCCACTCACCATATCGATGGATACTCGTGATCAAACGTTTCTCCCTCACATGAACTACTGACTCACCTGTACCACAGTGCCTCCACCGGTCATCTGAGGTGAAGGGCGTAGGACAACCATACCAAGACAAAGGTGACGCCGCTGTAGATGTAATAGAACCCGTGCATCGGAACTGTCACGGCCGAAAACAACACACCCCTTCGGCGGAGAAAAAAAACAAACAGGTCACGGTTCAGAAGCAGAAAGATGCTTGCTAGAAAAAGACACCCGTAGGCCAGCGGGGGAAAAACCGGGGTCAAGGGCAGCATCGCCAGGAAGAGTCCTGCCACTGCGGCACTGGCTCGATGCGATAATTTTAAATTGAGGTCGTTGACCAATCCCTGCCGCTCGTGAATAAGCCGAGACCAGGGAATGGCACGATACAGGATCTCCGCGCGTAAGAGCGACTTCCACCGCCACTCCTTCAAATGAGTTGCCTGAAGACCTTTGTCCAGCCAGATCCGATACCCCAGGCGATGCATGCGGTCTCCCAGCTCAATATCCTCGATGGATGGCGTGGGATATTTCTCTTGGTCAAACCCACCGACGTTCACAAAGACATCTTTACGGATAGCCCCACATCCCCCCCAAAACGTGGTGGCCCGGTTATTCGCCTGCTGGTGCACATAATGATGCAGCAGATTTTTGTATTGCGAGAGAAAATTCTTAGCCGGCGGGCTGTCATCGTATGACCCGAAGACCGCTGCCAGTTCAGTATCCTCGATAAACCTTGCAACCACCCGATTGAGCACATCGTTATGCACCACCACGTCGGCGTCCACAAACAAGAGAATCTGTCCGGTTGCCAACTTCACTCCTGTGTTACGAGCCGCGCCGGGGCCACTCGGACCTGGACAATGCGCCACCAGAGCACCGTGCGCTTGCGCAATCGCAACGGAATTGTCCGTTGATCCATTGTCGACGACGATCAACTCATACTCACGATACGACGAGCGCTGAATTCCTGCCAGACATTGACCCAGACACCAGCCGCCATTGTATACAGGGACGACGACTGACAGAAAATTCTTGTTACCCATCTCGCTCCCCGTCTTGGCTTGCTTATTTTCTGCTGGAAAACACCACAACGTTGAAATACGGACCGACCACATACAGGATCAACCGTAGAACAGGAATTTGTTTGGCCACATTGTAGATGGCAAGCTGCATGCGCTGAAAAGGAGAAAAGTACTGGGCTTCTTCGCAGGAGATAGACGGGAGCAGAATTCGATGGTTGGTAAACAGGCACTTATTCAACAGTCTTCTCAATTCCATGAATGACAAGACTTTGATATTTTCATAAGAAATCCCCTTCACGAGCTTGACGTAGCCGTTCATCCACCTTCTTGGTAAAAATCCCACTCCCCACACACGGACATGAGGCTCCGGGGTCAGACTAAAACGATTGGGAGTTGCCAGGAAGAGCATTCCCTGCTTCGTCATCACGCGACGACACTCCGCCAGAGTGCTTTCTTGACTTCTCACATGCTCGAGCACATCTTCGGCTAAGATGATGTCAAATCTTGTGCCCGGAAATGGAAGATACTCGGCACAGCAGCAGACCAAAGGTACATTCATCTTGAGCTCTTCCAGCCTTTTCCTCGCCACGACCAGCCAACGAAACGCAATATCTGCGCCAACTACATGGTCGTATTTTCGTTTTGCAGCCACGAGAAATCCGCCGGTTCCGCACCCGATCTCCAGTACTCTATTAAACCCGCGGAGCTTCTCGGTCTCAGCTAAGGACTCAATCAAGCTCAGACATTCAGCCCCCTTTTCAACTAAAGCGGCCGTGCGTCTAATGAATCGTTCGGCGCGATCCTCCGACACTTCTGGCGTCATCTTCCAATAGAGACGGACCAATCCCATAAAGTCGAGCTTGTGGTACTGCTCGGCTAAATGCCCGGCCTTCTTGTGATCATCTTCAAAATCAATATAGGGATCAGGGAACACACGAAAATCGGGAATGCCCAGGATGACAGGGTATTTCTTGGAACATGCCGAGCAAGCATACTCACTTTCTTGAAAACTAAGTACCCCCTTGCACGTTGGGCAACAGAACTCCTCAACCTGCAACATAACTTTCACCTCCTGTTTCTATACTTTCACGCAAACCATGCTTTGGTCGCCCGCATCGCCCGCCGGACGCCTAAGTACAGATCCATCCCTCTCGTGTCGAGCGATTCCATCAACCACTGCGAAGAGAGGTAATACATATCCACCCTGGGAAGCAGAGCCGAATCCGCCTCTGACGTGACTTTTCCTAAGATCGTTGAACAGGCCCCGGTGAAATGCTCCTTCGCGAGATCGACCACCCACGAGGCATACTTCCCGTAGGGATAGGCAAATACCTCTACGTCCCCGCCCAATCGCTCCTGGATCGTCTGTTTCGACTCTCGCATCTCCCGCGCCGCTTCATGACGCGTCACGCAGGCCAAGTCAGGATGCGTCACCGTATGGGAGCCAAACTCGATGTGATGCCGCGCCATTTCCTCGATCTGTGTCCAGGAGAGCAACAACTGCTCACCGACCGGAGATACATGACCAGGCCAGGAATTCTGTTTACCGCAATATCCGGTAATCAGAAAGACTGTTGCTGTAAAACCGAGTTCTTCTAGAACAGGAAAGGCTTCCCGATACACGGTTTCATAGCCGTCATCGAACGTCACCACGCAGGTCCGTTCACGAAAGGGCTGTCCATCTCGCACCAGCCTCGCCGCCTCTGCCAGAGACAGCGTCTGAAACCCCTGCTGATGCAGCCACTCCATCTGCCGCCGAAAGATTGATGGAGTAGTCGAGATCACAGACCCGCTGGAATCCAGCGAATGGTAGGTGAGGATGGGAAGCCGGTATGGAGTCATCTGGCCCTTTTGATCAATGGAGAAGCACCGTTGCTTCCCACGATCCGCAGTCTCCTCAGCCGTAGAGACATAGCCTCATGGGCTTCGACTGTTCGCCGTAGAAAACCTCGCGAAGTGTCTATCTTCTCTCGTGGCTTGGCAACGAAATACGCGCCATTCGTACTAAACCTGGAATCGGCCAATTCGATCGTAAAGCCAGATGATATGCCGATAGTGTGCCGTTGAAGCCAGCAGCGTCGTCGAAGAGAAGCCGTCACTCCTCGACACATTCTCCTCCGGCGACCAGGTGGAACCCCTGTCGGTTGAGCAGCGGTAGTTGATTTCACTGTTGCCGGGGTCCCGCGATCGTGCCATGCAAGGTGGACAAGCCCCCCGCGACAATTAAAGAACTGTGCTGGGAATCGCCTGGCGCATTCGAAAGGCGGAGGTTCGGCTCCCAGGTCTCTCTCCCGTCGATGGAGCGCAGTAGATGTTCACCATCACTGGAATCCAAATTCATTCAACCACTTCGCAAGCAGGACGCCGGTCAGCTGATTACCGATCCGGTTCATGTGACTGTCCGGATAGAAATACAATCGCTCGGCAGAATGGCTTTTCTGGTACGCACGAAACTCCGGCAACAAATCCAGGATGGCCACGTGTTTCTCGGCGGCCCAGTCAGCGAGGAAGCGCTGTGGCCTGTCGAGGTCCAGCGCCTCATCGTTGATCCGGTAAGCCTCCTTCCATTTCGCCAGTTCCCAATCGTAAATCTGCATGCTCCTCGGCTGGACCAGCAGCAGCATTTCGGCGTTGTTTTGCCGACACCATTGATGGATGTCGTCCAAGGCAGTCCGCGTGCGGGCAAAGGCCTCAACCGTTTCGGGAGGCGGCTGGCGCAGGTGGACTTTGGCAAATTCCCAGAGCCAGCGGTCGACAGCGTTGAGGCCAGGATTGCTGCGATTTTGCGGCGCAACAAATGTATTCTGCAAATACCACAGCACCTGGGCCAACCGCTGGGCCAGGAGGGAGGTGCGCTTGAGTTTTTCAATCGCTTCTCGAGCTGGCGAGCTACGCTCGGTGCCGTCCAGCGAACGCCTGACCATCAAACCGTCCTTGATGGTAAACTGTTTCTTGAACCCACCCATCTGGACGTCCGTGAAGTCGTTGCCGACGAAAAGCGATACGATCACGAGACGCGGCGCATAGGTTCCGCCGTATTGACGCAGCCAGTGTAGTTGGTCGGTGGTGCCGGTGCCGGGAATACCGGCCTTGATCACGCGGATGGCCTCCGATCGCAACTGTTCTTCCGCAAGGTAGAGATAAGTCTCCGGCAATTCGACGCCCCAGCCAAACGCAAACGAATCGCCGAGTGCCAGGATGCGACCTCGCGTGTCGGGCACGGGACTCGGCCGGTCACGGAGTCCCTCGGAATTGATGGCGACAGTCACATTCCACTCGCGGGTGAAATGCCGACGGGTGACATTCGGCTTGAGCGACACCTGGTCGTAGGGATCGAGCTGATAGATGTCCATGGACAGCGGTGAATCGTTCTGGGCAACCAATCGCAGAATCGCTTCGCAGAAGATCAGACTTAACGCCAGAGAGCCTAGAAGGAGTGAGAGATTAACCAGAAGGCTTTTCCAACGATATCTCATGAGCGCTGACCGCCTTGCTTGCGAATCAAGCATTTCGCGTTGTGAAGCAAAATTTATACCATGGCATGTTCGGCCCGTTTCCGCTCGCCGATCCGACTGATGAGCGCCAGATACCGATCGAGATGCTCTTCTTCGGTCCACTGCTTCCGATAGGCCTCATGACCTCGTTTCCCCAGCTCTGCCTTCAGCTCAGGATTCGTACGCAGCGACTCGATCGCATCGCCCAGTTCATGGCCATTCCGGTAAAGGAGCCCGCCCCCGCTCGTTGTCACCAGTTCCGACAACGCGCCAATGTCTCTCGCAATCACGGGCGTCTTAAACGAGAAGGCCTCCGCGACCACCTGGCCAAAGGTCTCGTAGCAGAGCGACGGCACGATCACCGCGACCGCATGGGCATATAGTTGCCGTAACCGCTCGAATGGCAGGGCCCCAAGAAATGTCACGCGCGGACTGTCCTGGGCGAGGCGTTTTAGCTCAGACTCATATTGACCGGTCCCTGCCACCAGAAGATCGGCCTGGTCTTGCTGTGCAAAAAATGGAATTACCTCTTGCAGCCCCTTGAGCTTTTCCAAGCGTCCGACATAGAGGAAATATGGCAGCTGACCATCCGGCAGGGAAGCGGGCAAGAATTCGCCGCGCTCTTGTTCTGCCTGCCGGCTGGGAACGAACATCGGTATCACCGTCTTCTCAACATTCAGCCCCATATGTCTGTGTGCATCGGCGGCAAATTGGCTGGGCGAGATCACCGCGTCGAGCTGCCTGAGCGCACGATCCATTATGCCGGTGTAGCGCCAGAGTTGCGGGGGCTTCCGACAGGACAACTGGCACATCAGGCAGCTCGGCTTCGTGCAGGCCTCCTGGTTGAACTTAAAGAGCACATGCGTCGGACACAGCAACCAATACTCATGCGTCGTGTACAGCTTGATCGCACAGCCATATTCGAGGACTTTCGGCCCTCCGACAAGCGACACATTATGGTAATGGATCACGTCGAACCGGCCCTCGGTAAGAATCCGCTTGATCTTTCCGGCCTTCAAACCGGGAATGCCCAATTGCTGGGTCAGGAGCGGCGACAGGATGCCGGCCTTGCTCTTGAGGCTGTGCAACGTAATGCGAGGGTGGTTTGGCCACTCGCCGACCGGCTCTGTGGCATGCTGCGCGTAATAGGCATCGCGGCAATGAATCACGTCCACGGAATGGCCTCGCTCCGCCAGCAGATTGGAGAAGCGATACACAAACATGCCGTCCCCGCCAAAACTATAGGGGGGATAAAATGTCGTGACCATGCAGAACCGCAGCGACGGCCCCATCAACGAACCTCATTGAGCACCCGTTCAAAGAGAGCTGCCGTGGACTGTGCCGCCAGCTCCCACGTAAATAACTTTGCCCGTTCGAGCCCAGCCAGGCTCATACGATCCCTGATCGACTCGCTGCTCAGCACGTCGCGAAGAAGCGTCACCAGCACATCCGGACGACTCGGATCAAAAAACAAGCCGACCTGCCCCACCACTTCCGGCAGAGAGCCCCGGTCGCTGGCAATCACCGGAGCTCCGCAGGCCATAGCTTCTACCGCAGGAAGCCCGAATCCCTCTTCCAGAGAAGGCAGCACCAACGCCCGAGCGAGGTTGTAGAGCACCGCGAGTTCGCTGTCGGGCACAAACCCTGTAAACAGCACGCGGGCAGAGAGACCTCGCTGTTCGATGTCCGCCTTCAATTCCGCATAATGGGAAAAAAACACATCGCCCTTGTAATCCCCCACCAACACGAGCTTGTGATCTGCGAAACGGGGGTCTTCCATGAGCCGATGAAACGCATCGACCAGCACCCCTAAATTTTTGTGCGGGCTGATGCCCCCGACATAGATTAGAAACGGTTCCCCGGATCTCAATCCATATTTCGGTAAGACCGCTGTGGCCCCTTCCAGATTCGGCAGGCGAATGAACACATCGCTCGGGCCTTCTGTCGTCGTCTCCACTCGCGTAGCAGGAACCCGGCAATACTCGACGATCTGCTGCTTGGCATGGCTTGAAACGGTTAGAATCATGTCCGATTGCCAGAGTGCAGCCTGTTGCTTGAGCTTCCAGAACAAGCGCGATTTCCGATTGGGGAAGACTCGCTCCGGATGGTGGTCGGCGATCATGTCATGGATGGTCACAATCACTTTGCACCGGTTCAGGATTGGGAAATAGGAGTATACAGCCGGAAAGTAAAACAGATCGACCGGCTCCTGCGCGACCACGCGGCTCAGCGCCCATAAATCCTTGAGCGAGCGACTCCCTGAGGCAGAGGCGGCGACGGTCGGGGAGACCTCCGTCGATGCCACCACGACTGTGACCCCTGGAGGAAACTCGCTCGCTCGCGCCGTGTCCCCATCCGCAAAGAAGATGTACTCGTGCTCCCGGTCAGTCGCGACCAGCGTCGTCAGCAATTCTCTGGTGAAACGTCCGAACCCCCGGCGATTCGACCAGCAGCAGGCATCCACGCCGATGCGCGGTTTTCTTGTGCTCGGACCCACGCCTGACGATCCAGATGCCGCTATGCCCATCGCCGCACACTCTCCCCTTCTCCACAAAGGTATCCCATAAGCTCTCCACAGGCCCAACTCGTCATAAACAGAACCAGGTACGGCATGGCGACCGTCAGCTCCCGGAGATGCCGCCGCCGGTGCAGCACCAACTGTGCAATGCGTAGCGGGAGGATCACGGGAAGAAGCGTCGAGCCGGCTGCGTAGCCAAGCCGCGTGAGGCGCGAGGCGGCAGCGACCCGTCTCCCCGCATAGTGGCGGCCATGGTGAAAGGTCTGCACGAGGACTTTACCGACTCGATAGCGCAGGGTGTGATACACCACGGCATCGGGAGCCATATAGAGGGTGCTGCCCTGCCTGCGTAGTCGCTCATGAAGGAAGGCTTCAAAAAACCCGTTACGAAACTCATCCTGGATTTCCTGTAACAATGTCCGCTTGTAAGAGACGTTGTTCCCGGACAGCGTTGCGCTCACGCCTTCTACGCAGGGAAGCATGTATTTCCCATACTCATAGAAATACACGGCCCAATCGACGGCCCGATGCGTGCCGTCTCGTTCCACAGCTCCGCCGACGATCTCTTGGGGGGCAGCATGAGCCCTTCTAATTGCGCGACACCAGGTCGGCGCCACAATGCTGTTGTCCTCAAGCAGGGCCACGATCCTCCCTGTGGCTGCCTGGATTCCCAACGTGCGCAATTCCGGCACGGTGGTACCGGGAGGTGCCTCGATCAATCGGACAAATGGAAAAGCCTCTTCGATCGAACGACCGGCACCCTCGCAACAGTTACATGCCACAATGACATCGATCTCTCCACCGCTAACCTGGTCTTTCAATGATGTCAGGCAGGCCTCCAGACCGGCTCGCGAATGAGCGGCCGCCAGGACAACGGACAACTCTATGCCTACAGCCGGTGCGTTGTTCATTCGACCTTCAGGAGGCTGTCACCAGAGCCCAAGAGATACCCTACAAATTCCCCCGCCGCATAGCTCACCATGAACGCCGCCTGCAACGGCAGCGACCAAACGAAAGCGCCGACATGCTGCTGTTTGTTCAGCACCTGGCGTGTCATTCTCCAGAGCATGAGCCCCGGAAGCAACGGCGAGGCGCAGCAGTACAAAAGCCTGCCCGGAAGCGACGTGCGTTTCCGACGCATGCCGGCGAACGATCGGGAATAGTAATAGCGCTGGGCCATAAAGTACCAGAATCCAAATTCTTTCTTATGGCTGACAATGATCGAAGACGCGGAGAGAAACGTAACCCCCTTCTTGCTGAGCTCCTGATGCAGAAAGAACTCCCAGCATTCCTTCTTCACCGATTCGTCGACACGATCGAGGATCGCCTTGCGATACGACACGTTGTTTCCGGTAACACCTGACACTTCTCCGTCGGGAATGGGCGGCATGACCCCGCTATACTCGCAGAGAAACACGGCCCAATCGATCAGGCGCTCGACGCTGCCGTTGACCACCGTCCCGCCGACCACCTGGTACCCCTTGTCATGCGCCGCGAGAATCTCACGAAACCATCCGTTCTGAACAATGCAATGGTCTTCGATGATCGAGATAATCTCCCCCGTCGCGCGTTCCATCCCGATCGCTCGCAATTCCGGAATGCCCAACCGTCTTGGGAAATGGACCAGTGTGACATCTGGAAAGTGCTTGGCAACGTGCGCGGCCGTGCCATCCTGGCAACAGCAGAGCACCAGGATCTCCACCTGAAAGTTCTTCCGTTCTCGTTCCAGGGCGATCAAACAATCATGAATCGACGGCAGCCTATTGACGCAAGCGATAACGACAGAGATTGATCGATTACCCATGGTTCGCCGCTACTCCGGTGGTGATGATGTTATTGAATGAACTCACAACTCCGTCCTGGCCCTGCCAGATACCCGCAGAACTCACCCCACGACCAACTGACGACTGCCAAGATCGAAACGGGCAATGAACACATAAACTGCGGAAGATAGCGTCGCTTCTGCATGATCGGCCCAGCAATCCTCCTCATGAACAGAACAGGCAATAGCGGAGTCCCGAGCGCATACAGGACGCGTATGACCGGCGGCACCTGCGTAATCCTCATACCGGCGAAACAGCGGCCGTGATGATATCGTCTGACCAGAAATGGGAGCAGCCGATAGGACTTCCTATCATAGACCACCATAGAAGGCACCGACCGAAGCTGAACCCCTTCCTGCTGTAGCGCCCGACACCAATAGGTCTTCCAGAACCTCTGCTCGACGAATTGTGTTCCCTTGTCTAACGCCGCTCGCTTGAACGCAATGTTATTGCCAGGAAGTTCTGAAACATCCCCCCCTGTGAGAGGCAACATGAACTGCCCATACTCGCAAAAGTAGGCAGCCCAATCGACCAGACTTCGCTGGGGCATCGGGTCAACCGCACCACCGACGATCAGATCCGACGACTCGTGAGCAGCCTGGGTGGACAAGACCCACCGTCTATCCGGGACGGAGCAGGCATCAGTGACGGCGATAATCGCGCCACGAGACTGTCTGATCCCGGCGCCCCAGAGGGCGGGAAGTGGAGTCCCCCGTGGAAATCGAAGCGTCAGCACTCCCTCGTCCTGAACTATTGATTGGTTTGCTGCCTCATCGCCAGAACTATCCACGACAATGATTTCGAGACCGTCCGCCCCTTCCTGGCCGCGGAGAGACGAGAGGACAAGCTCGAGATCTAGCCGGGAATGTGTACAGGCCACAATGACAGAGAGTCGAGGGTTTTTCAGGGACTCCTGGCCGATCATGCCTGATGGCCTGTGGGCGCCAGGTACCCTATAACTTGACCGGTCGTCCAACTCGCAAGGAACAGCAGAAGTACGGGTGTCGCAAGAAGCAAGTGCGTGATGTGCTGCCGCCTGCGAAATACTTGGCAAGCGATTCGTGTCAGCATGAGGAACGGGACGAGTGGTGCCGCGACAATGTGGGCCAGTCGGACTGCGGTGGACAGTCGCATGGCACGGGATGAACCGAATTGCCGGCCATGCCAAAATCGCTGTCGCATGAACTTAATGAACGTAAACGATCGTAGATGGCGTACGCCAATCCGTGGCGTCATGAACAATTGATAGCCCTCCGCCGTAAGCTTGGCATGGATGTCGGGCTCCCAAAATCCTCGGGCGCGCACATCCGTACAACTATCCAACGCCCATCGTTTATAGGACGCATTATCCGCAGGAATGTCGCGAATGACATAGGGAGCAAAGGGTCTCATGTACCTCGCATACCGGCACAGGTAAACCGCCCAATCGGTGATACTTGCCGACGCATCGTTCTCAATGGCTCCTCCGATTCCGACATAGGCGCTGCCATGGTGCGCTGCGAGGACTTCCTTCATCCAATCGTCATCGGGGACACAATGAGCTGTGGTCAGGGCTACGATAGAACCCCGGCTCGCTCTGATGCCGGCTTCCCATAACTCAGGAATCCACTGCTCAGGGGAAGTACACATGAGCGCTACGTCGGGAAACTGCGCCGCGACAATGGCGGCTGTTCCATCCGTCGAATTATCCACCACAATGATTTCTGCGCGGCACCCGTTGCGTTGCTTCTGCAACGCACCAAGACATGCAGCCACACTGGTCCTGGCATTATGAGACCCTATCACGACCGAAAGTTCAGGAAGATCCTGTGCGCTCGCACCCGGCGATGTGGCCATTATGAATGACTCACGGCTGTGTAACCGTCACGGCTCATACCCTCCACCAGGATGTCTCGAACCCGAGCGATATTCAGCATCGCCTCAGTGGTAAAGGGGGCGCACTGCCCGGTCCGTATGGCTGCATAAAATTCGGCAACCAGCCGCGTGAGGCCAGGATAGGCTCGCTCCCTGGAGAGGGCCCTCTTGGCCAGGTTGATCGATGCCGCAGCCAATCTCCTGGCAGCCAAATCAAAAGGCCGCAGAATTTTTCTTTCTTTCGACACAGCCCCCGGCTCGATGAACGCATACCCATGAAAGAGGTCGAGATGAATGGTTCCAGCGGCGCCAAAGATCTTCAACGTACATTGGGTGGGACGAGCCTGAAGACTGATCATCACAGACACCGTCACGCCGCTCACTTCTGCCATCGCTCGAAATTCTCCCACGCGCGGACGGAGACGCATCCAGGTGTCCGGAACCATTCCGCCCGGGAGAAAGACCTGTGCAAGGGAAAGCGGATGGGGCAGAATCTCGGCGACGACGGAGTCGAGTTCGCTCTCCTGGCGTCCCACGCCCCCTGCCGTGCAAAAGATTGCTTCCAGGTGCAGCACATGCCCGATGCGATCAAGGAGCCGCCGAGCCTTCATCACACCCTGCTGAAACACAAATTGATGGACCGGGCAAATAAGAACCCCACGGCGAGCCGCCAGCTGGATTAACCGTTGTGTTCCTTCGGCATCAGGCGTCGCAGGCTTTTCGATCAGCACGTGTTTGCCGGCTTCAAGCGCAGTCCCGGCGATCTGTTCATGCGTGGCAATCGGGGTGCAGATGTGGACAAGATCGCAGGAGGTCCGGCTCAATAGTTCCTCGATATCGACACAGGCCTCGACGCCTTGAAACGTCCTCGCCAGCCGGCTGGCGGCTTCGAGATTGCAATCAGCAATGGCAACGAGATTTCCCTGTGCCTTCCTGGCCTCATAAGCATGCCACTGTCCCATAAGACCAGCACCGACGATCCCGACCCGAAGCCGTCTGTTCTCTATGGCAAGACTTTCGATCGGTCCAGTTGCCATAATTACCTGAGCACGCAACATTGCCAAGAAACGGCGTCCCTCACGAAAGGTCCTTTCGCGTGGCAGCTCCGGATAGATAGGGTGCAATGGCGACGACCTTCCTTGACTCCGCCGCATCATAGGCAGCCAAAGTCAAAGCAAGGGTCGCCTTGTGATCTTCCGCTGTCCCGGACGGAACACGGCCATCCTCAATCGCCGAAAGAAAATTGCCAAAATGGACGGCGGTCGCGGAGGCAAATGGATTCATGCCATCTGTTCCTATCACCGTCGCCCGCTCAGCCTGTTGCAACACCGCTTGTCCACCTTTCACGACATGCAGTCCCATGAACGGTTTTCGCTGACGCGTGTGAAGCCCGACCTCAAACCGCAGCTCCCCTCCTATTGACGTGTGAACGGCGGCATGCTCCCCGTCGAGTCTCATCTCCAAGTAGCGTTCAGGCCCCTTGCTCACACGATCCAAGAGAATGGATGCCGCCCGTCCATCCGGAAATTCCATCGCGATGATATTGAGCGATTCGGTGTTGGATGCACGAATTGGTCGTGGCATGTGCGCCCAAAGCGTGGACGGCGTCGCATCGAAAAAGTGTCGGATCAGCTCGAAGACGTGCACGCCGAACTCGAAACACAATCTACGCTGCATGTTCGCGCGCCACCCCCCTTCCGTATCGGCCGTCGGCCGAAAGGTTTGCCAGGCATGCAAGAAGAGCAGCCGCCCAAACTCCGGAGAGCCGATCTGTTTCTTGGCGGCCGTATATATGTTCATATTCGGGAATTGACTGTTGACCACGACCGACCGCATGCATCGCGACGATGCGAGAATAATCTCGTCGGCATGCGCCAAACTTTCCGCCAGTGGCTTCTCGCAGAAGACATGACAGTCACGCTCAAGCGCATCGAGGCATTGCTGGTGATGCAAAAACGGCGGAGTACAAATACTCACAACATCGGGCTTCGCCTTGTCAAGCATCTCCTCGTGGCTGTCGTAGATCCTTTTGAAAAGACCGGTCTTTTCCATCGCCGCCCTCGTCGCAAGATCCACATCACAACCGGCGACGAGAGTCACGCGACCCTTGAGCCGGCGATAGGCCGGGAGATGAATATTTCTCGTGACCGCTCCCAACCCGATGACGGCAAGACGAATCATTGTGCGCTCTTCTTTATGCCGACACCGGAGAGGGTACCGGCCGAATCAATTGATCCACCGCGATATGTGGTGACGCTCTGTGCAGGCAGTGCGACATTGAAGGTGGATGTATCCGATGCGATCGGTTCTAATTCGCTCCAGAATTCCCGGACGGTGGTCCGGATCGCCGAGAAATGAAGCGGCGCCACGGCGTCTGTGACCGTCACATTTACGCGGCGGTCCTCCTGACCGGCATTGATCGCCACGATCACCGACTGTGCCCCTGACTTGTATGCCGTCACCAACAGATCTTGGCTCGATGAATGCGTTTCGACTCGAACCTGTCCCGGACGCACGAATTTCGAGAACTGCCCTGTCAAATAGTAGAGCGGTCCGACATGGTGTTGCACGTATTTCCCGTCTAAAAACTCGATGCTCAGGATTGTGTGGTTCCTTTCCCAAGCTCCGAAGAATCCCCACATATAATCCACAGCGCTGACATCGTACGTTGCCACGAGCTTATGGATGATTTTCATCCACTCCATGGCACCGGAAAAAGTCATGTCGTTGGGAACGCTAAACTCCGTCATCCAGATGGGGATTCCGTATTCGGCCGCGAGATTCCGCATGTGCGCAAGGTCGTGCGCGAGTTCGGTCTCCTTGGTATCGTACAAGTGGTAGGCCAGCGCGCCCACGTATCGGCGGGCTTTGGAGTCACGAAGCACGACGGACGCTCGTTTGTAGGCTTCGGCGGGATTCAGATCGTCCGGAATGACCAACATGGTTCGAAACCCTTCCTGCCGCATTCTGGCCCCCAACCGCTTCACAACCGTTCTCATCCATTCAGCCGACCAAATCCCGCTGCGCTTATACCCAGGTTCATTGATGATCGAGAAATACGGTAATTCCACTCCTCTATCGCGCCACCTCAGCATGATCGCCAAGGCCCATTCGACGTACTCATCGGGATTGTCCTCCGTCATCCACGCCTCAAGCGTAACTGGTGAAACAAAGAATGTCGTCATCCCTTTTGCTCGAGCTTGCTCCACGAGGCTAATATGTGCATCGGTCCGTTTCCATTCAAAATGGAATTTTGTCCAGTCAAAGGCCGCCGGATCCACATTGTCGTTGATCGGTTCCACCCCTCCGTCCAACACCGGTCGCATGCGCGTGAGGCCTAAATCTGTGTACAGGAGAGTCAGGACATTCTCCTGTGCCGCAGCGGGCACCGAAGTGGAGCCCGCATTACTTACATGCGGATCGTCCCACACTCGACTTGATGCTCCAAATCCCTCCATCGTCTGACGAGGCTCCTGAGGGAAGATCGTCACTTCGACCATTGTTGGCATGCTATCGCGCCCGAGGTTGACCGACGCACAGGCCGGCATCGCCACGAGCAAGACACCATTCAGCAGGACGACAGAAATCTTTTTCGCGACTTCTTGGAAGCGGTTATTACTGTTCAAGCGAAATTCTCCTGGCGTGCAGCTCAGCATCGACCATCCGATGGACACAGATGATCGTAGGCGTTATTTGTTGGTGACCATTCGACCCCGTGGATGCCTGGGTCATAGTTCAAGACCCCATTATGTCGATTACGCCGCCAGATTTTGTGACAACTAACCTACTCGTCGCTGACTCACGAATGGCATATTCATCAACTATGGGGATATGTCCTGCGGAACTCCGGCAGCAGGGTCAGGCGTGCAGCGTCCACGATGCTCCCCAACCGAATGACCGCAAGCCAAACCATCAGAACCCTCCACTGGAAATTGAGAATGCTGCATTCGCTCCCCGCGAGCTACCACGGGCCCGATCGCACCTTTTGAAAGAAGCTCACCAATGCGAGCTTGTCATTCCTGCTCAAAAATAACAACAGGCCGATGACGGTGGCCAGCGCCGCTGCAGCTTTCGCCAGTAGGGTTGAACCGTGCCACGCGCCGTAATGCCGAAAGATGCTGCCGAGCACCAGCGTGACCAACAGGCTATACCCCATCAGGAAGACAAGATTCCTCGGCAAGGCAAACCCGTGCCAGAGCTTGAGCCTAACAAAGGTGCCGAGCAACACCAGCGAACTCGCTATCACGAAGCCGACCGCCGCCCCGATGCCCCCATAATGCGGCACAAGAACCACCGCGGAACAGGCGGCCAGGACGTTCCCCGAGCATGTGATGGCCGTATACGAGATCATGTCGTCCAGTCCAATCAAGAGAGCTTGGCAGACGCCGGAAAGCAGGGCGAAACTTTGCCACAGCATAAACACGAACATATATTGCGCGGCGCCTAAAAACTTCGTGGAGAATGCCAGATCAAGCACGAGGTGAGGGAAGAGGATGGCAGGGAGCGAAAATATCGTCACGATCATGGTCAGTTGCTTCAGGAATTCCATGGCAACTTGAAACTTTTCTTCCTTTGGTCCGACCCGGGTGACTCTTGGTGTAAAAAATAATTCAGTGAGCGGCATCAGAACCATGTTCATGAGAAGGGCAACAGACATACCGGCATGCAGAAGCCCGGCCCCGGCCTCGCCAAGATTCTCAAGTACGGAATACCGTGTGATTAAGAATGCTCCTTGATAGGTGAAAGCTGCGGCATAGAACAAAATGCTGAAAGAGACGACATTGCCTAGCCTGCGAAAACCAGCCGCAATGCCAACAGCGCACTGAGTAATCGACCATCCCATCACGCGACGAAGATATTCGACGACCACAATGGCCCACACCGTTACAATGAGCACCGTCGCGACATAGAAACCTAAAATCCCTCCTGCAAGGAGCCCGAATGTGCTTGCCAATGCCATGACGAGGCCCGTCAAAGCGGTCAACCGCGCCGATCCGGAGGAATACTGGGCCGCCGCTAGTGCATTGGGGATAAATGAGGCCAACGCCATCCCCGGAATACCTAGTAACCCCACCAGAAGCAAGATTTTATACGGTGCTATTACGGCGGGGAGGAGATCGATTCTGAACAGCACTAGACTTGTTGTCACCAGCGCACCGACTGTGCCGAGCACAAGTAACGCTTTCAGAACCACGGCATACCCATCACAAAAGGCATCGCCTCCCTCGCTATGGGCTTTGGAAAGGAACTTCACCGTCGAACGGGAAAAATTTAGGGTGCAGAGGTTCGCCACAAACTGGATAGTTTGATCGATGATGCTGATGACTCCGATGCCTTCAGGGCCGACCAACACCGCGGCAACCTTCGTTCGAGCAAAGTTCACCAGTACAGCAAGAGCCTGGGGGGCCCCGATTCCCAGAAGAATTTTAAGCATCAACGATCCGATCTATCTGGCTCATGTCGGCCATCTAGCCATCCTCTTCTGTTTAGCAATATCCATTCCGATCCTCTTTGTCCGCCACACGATCCAAGATACGCATGGTTTCCCGTGCCACCATCTCCCATGAAAACCGCTTAGCCCGCTCACGGCCCTGTTCGGCATACTTGCGACGGACTGCCCCATCCAGCAAGAACGTCGAAAGTCCCTCGACCAAATCTTCTACTGACGGAGTCGGCATGGCCAGCGCCGCATCTCCTGCGCCCTCTTCCAATGTCGGGTGCTTCACCGTCAACACAGCGGCACCGCTGGCCATAGCCTCGAACATGGTATAGGAGATCCCTTCGTAGATGGTGGGCAGGGCGTACACATCCGCGCCGGCGTACAGCCGTGCCAACGGCTCAAGCTCCGCATAAGGGCGATACACCACGGCATCCCCGACCCCATGCTGTTGCGCGATCTCAGCAATCGGGACATTCGTGGTGTTCGGTCCGACGATTAACAGAGCGTGGGGCAAGTTATGTTGTCGGCGGACGATGGCGAAGGCTTCGATGAGATTCGGAACATGCCGCCTCTTCGCAAGCTTCCCGACAAAAATAACATAAGGAACCTCTTTGCCCAGCGCACGAATAACTTCTTCTTTGATCGCCGCCGGATCGTGGCGTTGGAAGTAGTAATCGTGTGCGGCCGGATAAATCGTGTCGATCTTCTCCGGTGGAATGCCAAAAAATCGCACGAGATCGGCTTTTGTGGCAAGAGAGTTCGCGATCACGCGTTCGGCACACTTCGCACTGTACCGTTGCAGCGTCGTCGCACGGAGGCGGGTGAACCAGGAAAACTCGCCTGGTAGGGCTTCATAGAAGCCATGATTTGCCAACACCATGCGCCCACGATGCAACAAGGGACAGATGTAGGAGGGGCAAAACAATATCGCAGCACCTTTTGCCGCTCTGTGGAAACATACCTGTTCCCAAATGGCGGCTGGATATTGTCCCCCGAACACCTTGACCTCAACGGAAGTGACGCGATCGAATCCACTCATCTCTATGTTCTTCGGGCTCATCAACACCACTCGATCGAACGGGATCTTCATCCGGCTCCATTGCTGTGCCACGAACTCGATATAGCGGCCTATCCCGGTTCGCTGCTGAGCCATTCTGAAGGCGTTGACGACAAGTGTTCTCATTCTTTCCTCCTCCGTGGCCTGTAACAGACGATTGTAGACTACCTTATCCGGCTCTGGCGCGATGGGGGCAGCCTAAAAACATCCATCTTAACCGCAGGCTCAGTACATAATCTGCTGTTACAGGCCACTAGTCATGCCCTGATAACACTCATCACAACGGACACGCGCGCATAGCATCACGCCGTCCAATTCCTCGATCGATGCGGAGCAACGGATTCAATTTGATAGCAAAAAACTGAACGCTATGAAATGACTACCTGTCAGAACTCATGACGGAAGGTTGCCCGCCAGGATTCTTCTGCTGAAGAACTTTGCGATAGCCTGCAGTTTGCAGCGCTCCCACAAGAAGAATTGCCGCAGCAAATACGAGTACAAATCCCGCCATTCTCTTTTCAAGCAGCTGATAGACCGCCCCGTGCACGATCAAGAGTGCAAATCCCGCGTAATTCCATCGTTGCAACGTTTTCCATCGGTGAGAGCCGAGCTTGGTCAATGCTGCGTTGTTCGACAAACCCAATAAGAGCGCCAGCACGAGGGAAATTCCGAGACCGGAATAATTTGCCAAACCGAAGAGGTCGTATCGCAAGGGAACGAGATGGCTCTCTTCACGCGGGTAGAGAAAATAGAGCCAGAACCGTCCTGCCATATGAACCTGCAAGCCCACGACCGTATGCACGAGGCCTATAATGCCACCCCAAATGCCGACGTCGCGACGCAAACTGGTGTTGAGCGGGTTAGAGCACCCACGCAAAACATTGATGGGACCAATGATAAGCGAGAGCCCGATGAGTGCCAACCCGACATATGCCGTGGCCATGCTCCAGCGGAAGGTCGCGTCCTTCGAATCCACGGCAACGAACAATCCTACCGTCAGCACTCCGCTGATTGCCGCAATACAGAGCTGCCGGATGACCCTCTTGCTCATGAATGCCATAGCGCTTCTCTGCAGCCCGAGATTCCGTTTATTTACTAGGGGCTGCTCACAAATGACAAAGTTCTATACATTCTCGCTTTTGGGAGTTTGCGAGAATAGACCGAAAGATGTTGCGCGACGATCAATGGAAGCATTGTGGATCGCCCGCACGGGCTCGCCGTGGCGCGACCTGCCCCCAGCACTTCGGAGCGTGGCACACAGCGTATATGCGCTTTTCCCGCTGGAGCAAGAAAGGGGTTTGGGCGCGGATGGCCGAGGCACTCAAGCGTGACGCCGATCTAGAGCAGTTGTTTGTCGACTCGACCATCGTGCGAGTTCACCAGCACGCTACCGGCGTCCCCCCAAAATGAGCGATCAAGCCATCGGACGCAGCCGGGGGGGCCTGAGCACCAAAATTCATGCGACTGTCGAAGCCTTGGGCAATCCCGTGCGCATACGCCTGACCGGCGGGCAAGCGGCCGACATAACCGAAGCGGCGGCCCTTATCAAGGGGATTGAGGCGCAATGCGTCATCGCCGACAAGGGCTACGATGCCGATGCATTCGTCGATCTCATTGAAACCCAGGGCGCACAGGTGGTGAATCCACCACGCAGTCATCGTCTGACTCAGCGTGTCTATGATCGTCACCTTTATAAAGACCGCAACCTCGTCGAACGCTTCTTCTGCCGACTCAAGCCGTTCAGGCGCACCGCCACACGATACGAGAAGCTTTCGCAGAACTTCATGTCCATGCTCAGTCTGGCTTGTGCCTGTATCTGGCTGGCATGATCGCTACAATTCAATTGTCATCACGCCCTAAGGGCGTGTCATGCGCGGCGACCGGACACCAGCAACGCTCCAGTTGGATACACCAATTCCCCGCCGCGAGACAGGACCTCGCGACAGGTGTTCATAAAGTCCTGCCGCACACGCGCAACGACCTCAGATGACACTGTGGCGAGACGTTTTCTGGACAGGGAAGAAAACGTTGTTTGCAGCTCCCAAAACTCTTCTGGCGTATTGATGATGGACTGTTGCCCCTGCCACTCCGAGCGAATATTCTGAAATCCGGCTGCTCGAATAAATGCCGGTACCGATTGCTGCATATGCGTATGTTCATGCGTCCAACCTGCCTCTTCGCTCTTGCCTGAGGACGGGACATAGGCCGCGACCATCCCGTCCAAAAACTTGCATGCCACGAGTTGCTTACCCTGAAAACGGCGCACAACGTGCGGTAGGAGCTTCAGCCGATGGACCAATCCCACGAGAGAGAGCCAGGGTGCGCCGCTCCCGACAGCCAACACCAACCGGCCTCCAGGACGAAGCACGCGATGCATTTCCTGTAAGGCCGTCTCAGGATGAGGAAAATGACGCAAGGCGAACAAGGAGACTACCGCGTCGAACGATCCATCCTTGCAGTCCAGCGACTCCGCATCCATCTTGCGAAATTCGACACGATCTGCGAGGCCTCGCCCTCGCGCGTTCTGCCTGGCAACCTCCAGCATGCCGTCGGACAAGTCGATGCCGACAACCCTGCCCGATGGCCCCATCTCTGCAACCGCACGAAGCGCGACTATTCCCGTCCCTGCACCGACATCCAGAACGTGATTGTCTGGCGCGAGCCCGGCAAGCGCGACGAGACGGGCAGCGACCGGAGCAGACAATTGAGTCACGAACCGGTCGAAGCTCTGCGCGACTGGGTTGTAACTTGCCGCGTCTTGGGTCTTGAACTCTGCATGGTTAGGGTTAACGGTTGTCATGGTGCATCCACGGCTACAGCAAGATTTAGATATTCCCGGCCAACCGAATCGCGATGTGTTCTTTACTGCTGCGATACACGGCGTTGGCAATTTCCACCGCTCGAAGACCGGCAACGCCGTCCGCAATCGCGCTCTCTTTCCCCCGAGTCAGGCGGACGAAATCTGTGAACTCCTGCCGGAACATCTGAATGACCGACGATTGCCACCCGATGAATTTCTCCCGGAGCATCGTCATGGGATAGAAGCGAACCGTCCGCTTCCGGCGTCCACCCGGCTTGTCCTGTGTGATCAGAAGATTCATCATGGGTGCATAGTAGGCGCGCACCATGCCCTTAGTGCCGTAGGCTTCGAGATAGAACCGATAGCCCTTCCACTCCGTCCACGTGGCCTGCAACACGGCATATTTTCCCTGGGGATTTCGCAACAGGGCAATACCATTGTCCTCCGATGCGCCCAGATTCCAGACACGGTTGGACGTGAAGCCGTAGACCTCATCCACCTCACCCAGCACATACCGCGTGAGGTCGATGATATGAATCCCGACATCCATCAAAGCGCCACCACCGATACCATTTATATCGTATTCCCACGAGTTCCGAAATTCAGAGAGACCCGTGTGCCCGGCAAAGGCTCGGACATGGTCCAACTCTCCGATGAGCCCTGTGTCGATGGCTTGCTTGAGATATTGGATTTGCGGGAAGTAGCGATGATTAAACCCAGTTGCAAGCACCTTCCCGCTTGCCCGTGCCGCGTCGACCATGCGCCTGCAAGCCTCCACCGAATTCGCCAGCGGTTTTTCGCAGAGGACATGTTTCCCGGCTTTGAACGCACTGACGACAAGATCCTCGTGAAACTGAGGTGGTGTCGACACAATCACGGCATCCAGATTTGCCTGCGGGAGCATCTCCTGAACATCTTTGAATATCTTGACGTCTGAAGATGACGCCATGGCTCGTGCCCGCACCGGATCGACGTCGACAATCGCCGACAACACACAGCCTTCAACCTGAGCCAAGGCTTTGGCCCGAAGCTGACCGATACATCCGGCGCCGATGAGTCCGAATTTCATAGGAACACTCATGAGGCTGAGTTTCTAAGTTGAACAAGTTTATTGTAAATGATGCCGATCGAAGCCCCCGCCAGGGTCCCGCAAGCAAACCCATAGGCAAATCCAACGAAACTGCCAACGAAAGAGACGGAATAGCCGATAAAAAACTGACTCAGTAACTGCAAATGCGGCCCGACGATGTAATGACCGGTTTCGTCGGTATATCCCCCTTTGAAGACGAGCCAATTGGTGGCAATGAAGATCGCCAATCCCATCAAGAGACCCAAGATGAGCCCGAACATTTTACTATTGATACGGAGGATCGCGCTAAAGAGTTTCTCGTCTTCGAGCTGCATCATGGTCGGCATGGTCATACTCCTCTGGCATCAAATAGATCAATAGCGATCCAGGAATTGTCTGAATGACATCAGCTCGGCCTCTCGTCTGGCGCGGTAGATCACGAAGCCCAACGCGAAGTTTCTGAGATAGGCAAACAGCCAGCCCCAGAGGAAGACGGACGTAAAGCTGTAGGCAAACCCGACGAGCGCACCCGACACCGTCACCGTGTATCCTTGGAAGAACTGTCCCAACATTTGCAGATTCTGCCCGGCTCGCTCTCCGCCTTTGACTGCTATCCACAAGGTAGCGATCGCCACAATCAGACCGGAGACGGTTCCCAGGGCGGTCGCAAAGGCCAACTTATCGAGTTTGGCGAATGCCAGAACGAGACTCTGACTGGCGGCCGGCGTCATCGGTTGCGGGACTTGCGGCTGCGTGGCCGCAAGCTGGCCAAGTTGCACCTTGGCGTCGGCTTCGCGGCTGGTCGTTTCTTCGTGGTACTCTTGCTCCGCGTTCACTTGCCATAGATCATGCCTTGCGCCTTGAATATTGTCTACTGCCAGCATGGCCGTCAGCATCGAGTGGTCCTGATTGTTGTACCGATGCATACCGTTTCGCCCTACGACTTGCAGGTTTTGGAAGCCGTCCAGAAATTCCCGGATACAGGTGAGAGCCTCTTGATAGTCCGCATCGTACACAGGATAGGCTTTCGGCATTCGCACAATCGACCCGTCTTCGACATCCTCCGCCTTCGCAATGCCGATCAATTCGAGTTCGCGCATTCCAAGTTCGATGAGGTCCTTGTCGCTCATCGTCCATAACCCATCCCCCTCGAAGCAAAAATACTCCAACCCCAAACAGGTCTTGTTCTGGTCCGGAACCATATAGGGACTCCAGTTCTTGAAGTTCTGAATCCGTCCGACCTTGACCTGCGAGTCGTGAATATAGATCCAATTGTCGGGAAACAAGTCCTTCTTATTCACGATCAGTGCGACGGTCAGAAAGTCCCGGTACCTCAGTCGGTCAGCTGCGGCGATGACTTCCTTGGGTGCAGGCGGATTCATTTTATGAATCAGTTCTCTGATCGGCATGCTGCTGATATAGTGCGTGCCTGTCAGAGATTCATTTCGACCCTGCATCGAGACATCCATCCCATCAATTCGATTGCCTGCCCAACGAATCCTGTCAACCGAGGCGCCGAGATGCACCTGACTGCCATCCTTTTTCACTAACTCTCCCACGATTTCCCACATCATCCCGGGGCCGCGTTTGGGATAATCGAACGCGTCGATCAGGGTCTTGACGACCGCCCCCTTCTCCGTCGATTGTTGTTTGATCAGCGCATTTTTGACGGCCACCAGCAGTGACAACCCTTTAATCCGCTGCGCCGCCCAATCAGCTGCAATCGTGTTAGCCGGCATGCCCCAGACTTTTTCCGTGTAGGTCTTGAAAAAGGTTTTGTAGAGCCGCTTGCCGAATCGATTGGAGACCCAGGACTCAAAATTATCCTCCGGTTTCTGGGGAAAGAGTTGCGCCCAGACATAACTCATCAGGATGAGCAGACTGTTGAAAACTCCTAGCCCGAACAAGGCATTGACTGGCTTAAGGGGGTAGAAGAAAAAATTTCTATTATAGTAGATCCTGGACAACCGCTGGCAATGCAGGAAGTCGCCCTCGGGAAGCACCTCTCTCCACATCTTGTCCACGACGGAAACCTTCGTGAAAAAACGGTGGCCGCCGATGTCAAAATGGTAGCCTTTATACTCCACCGTTCTGGAAATGCCGCCGAGGATCGCATCTTTCTCGAGGACCACGGACTTCGCACCGACCTTCGACAGCTGGTAGGCCGCCGTGAGTCCCGCCGGTCCCCCTCCGATGATCACGACCTTCTGGTCTCGCGGATTAACTGCTGGCATTATCGTGCTCCATAGTTGAGGATAAACAGGATCAGCCCCATGACAACGGTCTCAACCAGAAACACCGGCTGCCAGGGGGGACAGCAACAGTACACCAAGAACTCCGCACGCCACACCATAGGTACCCCAAAACGTGGACGCCTCCTCGCGACCGTTCTGATGAACAGAATAATGCACCAACTTCCGGTACTGAGAAAGAAAATTTCGACTCCCCCGGTTGATCATCATACGACCCGATCATTGCCGCAACGTCAGAATCTCGGGCAAAGAGGTCTCTCACCCGATCGATCACATTTTCGGGAACTGTCCCAGCGACATCGACTGACAAGAGCAGTTCCGACATCGCCTTCGACGCGCCAAGGTTTCTGGCGCGGCTAGGCCCTTTCGGCGTAGGAAAGCGATACACGGTTATACCGGCTGCTTCTGCAAACTGGGAGGATCCGTCAGTGTCGCCATCGCCGATCACGATGACTTCATCTGGCGGAGGCTCGGCACGCCTGATTGAATCCATATTCGCGTGAAATCGTTCGCCCCCGTTGTGAACTGGAACGATCACTACGACGGCCATGGCAAACGATTCACCGGAATTATCCTCCTACTGGCTTAGACCCGCGACTGATGTTCGAGCGAGTCATCAAGGGGCACACCCTGCTGACTCTCCCCTCCTGCATGCCTGCGGCATCTGTCGAGAGACTTGAGGCAAGCATAGAGGGGACGAGGCCACTGCTGTCCAAAATAATCCGCCCCTCTGTGTGTCTCCTGCATGAATGCTGCGTTTGAGACGACTTCGGCGCCTGTTCTCGAAGGAGGTTGTCTGGTCTGGGTGCTGTCCAAGATTATGCGGCAAAAAGCCCTGTTTGCAAGGGCATCGGAGTGATCGCGGATGCTTAAAGGGCGCATTGAGCCACGTCCACAGGTCTCGATACGTCAACAGATTGAAGCGGAGCAAGGCCGCGAGGTTCGAGAGACTCCAGGGCCAGGTGGACTTGAGCCGGAGATATTTCAACAGCACCATGGCAATCAACGCAATCCAGATCTGGACCTGCACGGCGTTCTCACTGGTGCCGACAAACGTCTTGATCTTGAGGTGTTGCTTCAAAGCTTTGAAGAGGAGTTCGATCTGCCAGCGCTCCTTATAGATGGCGGCAATCGTACTGGCGGCCAGATGCATGAGGTTCGTCAGGAAGGTGAGCCGTCTCTGCTGCGTCTCGTCCCAGATGGTCACCTGCCGCAAAGGGACGGGACAGCGGCCTGCAGGCCGGTGAGGCGAATCACCTCATCGGCCACCATCGGGCCTCGCATGGGAACTGGCCGCCGCTCCAGGACTTCGTGCAGCATGTTCGTCCGTGGACGCGTCACAAACCCCACCTCGGCGAGCGTCCAGCGATGATATAGGACATAGTCGAGATACCCCCGATCCATCGCCACTATGGTGCCTGGTGGAAATGTGAGTTGGTGGGCGATGCGCACGTCGTTAGTATCCCCGTCGGTCACTAGAGAATTTTTGATTTAAGTGCATACACTCTGTAGAATGCCCTCCATTGGTTTCTTGATGGAGGCAACAGGATGGATGCCTATTCGCAGGATCTACGGGACCGTGTGTTGAGAGCATTGGAACGTGGGGAGCGTCCGACAGCCATTGCCGCCCGATTTGAAGTCAGTCGGGTCTGGGTGTATCAGGTGCGGAACCGGCTCACGCAGACGGGGCAGCGGAGCAGTCTCCCAATTGGAGGCCATCGGCAGTCCCGATTGGTCGGGATGGAGCCGACACTGCGGGCGTGGTTGAAGGAAACAGGTGATCTGACCCTTGCGGAGATGTGTGCCCGATTAGCGGCACACGGGATTGCGATGAAGGTCCCCGCCTTGTGGCATCAACTCGACAAATGGAAGCTCACACGTAAAAAAACCCCTACACGCCAGCGAGCAAGATCGCGCCGACGTGCACGCCGCACGGCGTGAGTGGCAGGCAGCCCAACCCGCTCTGGACATCACGAAGCTGGTCTTTCTGGATGAAACAGGGGCTTCGACGAACATGGCACGGCGCTACGGACGCGCCCCGCGTGGTGAACGGTGCGTCGCCTCTGTCCCGCACGGACATGGGCATACCACCACCTTCGTTGCCGGGCTGCGTCATGATGACATCTCCGCTCCGATGGTGGCGGATGGGGCCATGACCGGCACCCTGTTCCTCAAATATGTCCAGGAGTTCTTATGCCCGACGCTCCACCCCGGCGATATCGTCATCGCCGACAACTTACGCAGTCACAAAGTGGCGGGCGTCAAAGAGGCGCTTGAGGCGGTGGGGGCACACATTCGCTATCTCCCGCCGTATTCCCCCGATCTCAATCCCATTGAAAAACTGTTTGCCAAACTCAACGCGCTGCTCCGCAAAGCCGCCCCTCGAACCGTGGATGCGCTCTGGGCTGAGATCGGCATGCTGCTCGACCGCTTCACACCCGCTGAATGCACGCGCTACTTCGCGTCTTCAGGCTATGTAAAGACATAAACCAAAAACGCTCTAGAGCCCAGCAGGTACTGGATCGCACGAGCAAAGGCCGCACGATCAATCAAAGCTAAGATTTGCGCAAACAACTCGCGACGGCGACCATATGACACCTCCGGCGTGTGAGTAACACGGCGCGGATACGCCGTGAATGGATGTGGCGGAACAGCCTATCCTACTCACAGACCCCCGGCATTTTAAGAACTTATTTTGGACAAGAGTGGGACGAGGCCATTCAATAAGCCCTCCAGGTGTAGGAGGTACAAGAGTCATTACGAAAGAGAGAGCCATTGCACTTCGTCAGAAAGGCAGATTGGACTCACCTGGCGACTCATCTCTAGCAGGCTGCGGAAAAACTCGATTGTTGCGTCATACGCCGCGATCAGTTCATGTGGCGTGTTGGTATCAGAATCGGTCGCAGGATGCGCAAAAAGGCCGTCCAGCAAGGCCGCAGCGAGCGAAGAGGCGAATCGTACTCTCTGCCGTACGGTGAGCGTCTGAGCGATGCGAGAACGCCGCTGGCGGACTTTTTCCGCATCCTGCTAGAGTGAAGGGAGCGCTATCGCTGGGCGGCGGGGTCTTCAAGCGTATCATTCTGTCCTTTCCCGACCACTACTAAACACGCCAACCCGATCCCGATCCATACCAGTTCACGGAATCTTCGCAGCAGCGCGAAGGTGATACCCGTGACATCGCCATACCCGAAGGCGGTCAACAGGAACAGATTGCCGGCGTCTTGCGCGCCCAGGCTGCCGGGGATGAAAAACGTGCCGCCCTTGATAAACACCGACAGCGCGCCGATCGCAATGGCCGACAACACTGTAATGGGTTGTCCCAAGCACACAATCATGACGAACACTTCCAACGCCTCGGCCAGCCATCCGAGAAGAAAGAGGCCGGTCGATACCAAGAAGGCCGTTCGCCGGTGCGCGTAGAAGTGGGCAATCGTGCGATCGAGTTCAAGGAGTTTCTGCTCTCGCGACTCCAAATACTGCAGTCGCAGGCCGATGCGTCGAAGAAGGTTCAACATCCAGGCAAACATGCCTTGCCGTTGCACGATGACAAAGGCACCGATGCCGAACACGAGCAACCCCACACTCACCAACCCTGCCGTGATGGTCTGGCCGGCCGATCCGCCGGCGCCTAACAACCAAAACCCCAACCCGATCCCGGCCAGGATGAAGAGAATCTGGGCGATCGTCATCGTGGTCTTGGCCGTCACCACCGACGCCAACCCCTCCACGATCGGTACACCCTGTCGTTTGAGCAAAAACGCTTTGAGCGGTTCTCCACCCACGTAGGCCGTGGGAGTGGTCATGTTCACCACTTCTCCGGCGGTTCGAATCGCCAGCACTCGCCAGAAAGGCACGTCTTTCGCCCACGCGCCGAGCGTGACCAGCCATCCGTAGGCGTCCAGAATGTACATGAGCAGAGAGGGGAGGAGAATCACCAGCATCGCGGCAGGACCGAGCTGCGCCACCGCATCATAGATACGCTCGATGCCGATGTGCCAGACCAGTGCCGAGAGTGTCAGGGCCCCGAGAAGAAGGAGGGCCGCCTTAAGCACGGGCCCGTGCCGAGGGTCGGATCACCCAGACCATCATCAACCAGAAGACGGTTGAGCCGAGCGCGGCCATCCACAGAAACCAGTCCAGCTTGTCCAGCAGCGCAAAGAGGAAGACCACCACGGAAAAATCGCGACTCGCCACGTTTTTCAGAATGAAGTCGGACCAGGCCGCCTGCTTGGGCGTATTCCAGCCACGCGTGGCGCCGATTTTTTGCGCCTTCGTGACCAGCCAGAAAGACATGATATTGCCGAACACCGCTGCGCCGCCCAACGCCAACGGAACCCAGGCGCCTTCGGTACCGGCCTGCCGGAGATAGGCACCGCAGGCGATCCCGGCAAAGATGGCGATATGCACCACGTTGTCCATGGCGATATCCAGCCAGGCACCGAACGGCGATTCGGTAAACGTGAGCCGAGCCACCTCACCATCGCAACAATCGATGACCGCCGCCAATTGAAAGAGCAACGCGGCCACGATCCCGGCCGAGTACGTCCCTAAACCAAACCCCACCGCAGACAGAATCCCGACCGCCGTCGCCACCATGGTGATCACGTTGGGCGAACATTTCATCCGCAAAAACAGTCGAGTCAACAGCCGCGAGAAGGTCCGATTGAAATAGCGATCGACGAATCCCTCGGCCTCTCCCTTCAACGAACGGAAGAGGGTCCGCTCCGCCAATCCGGCGCTGGTATGATCCCATACGTCCCGGTACCACAGACCCGCATGAGCCGCAGCCGCCACCACCCGCACACGCCCTTCCACCGCCGCCCGTTCCAGCCAGCGTCGTACCGGAATCATGCCCGCCGGCTCTGCGGCACCGGATGGGGATGCGGCCGCTCCGTTCGGCGGAGTCAAAATACTGGCCGGCAACACCACCAAATCGGTGGCAACCTGGTGGCCTTCCTGGCCCGCATGATTGTGAAAGGAGATCAGCCGTCCTTCTTGAAACGCCACCGTCGGGTTCCGACGACCTATCGCCGGTTCGACCGGGCTTGCTTCACGCGTGACAACCAGTGCCTCGCCGTCCCGCACGGTCTTCCGCAAGTGCTCGATCAAACCCTTGGAGAACACCGCCTGAACGCCGGCGATCAGACAAAAACCTCGCACTTCGGTGGCCAGCGCCTCCCATGTCCGCGGATCGTCAAGCGGGAACTCCCTCACCGGCATCCATCGAACCGGAATCGTCACCCGGGCCCCTCGCGCCAGCGCATGTTTGAGCAACTCTTCATCGGAGCCCGCCAGGACAATCAATTGGCGAATACCCCCCCGCTGCAACGTGAGCACGGTGCGTTGAAACAGGCTCAACCCTCCGATAGAGGTCAAGGGCCCGACGTCGGTCAGGCCACGTCCCGGCCGATCCCCAAACAGACCCGCGCCCGGCAACAGAATGGCCGTGCTCAATCCCTGGAGTTCCGCCCCGCGCTGCAGTGTACTTTCACTCATCGTCGGACTCGTCGTTCGTCGTTCGTATCTCGCAAAGAAACTGGAGATCCATAGTGATAGCGTATAGGTGCCGGATATCTTACGAGATACGCTTCACGATTCACACGAGGGGAGCCACCATTTAGAGCCGCGGCAGAACCTCCCGCTCCGCCTTCGTCACATCCTCGGGAAAATCGATTTCCGTCCACGGCAACCCGCCGATTTTCTCATGCCCGACCTTCACGTCCTGGAAATACTGCAACAACCCGTCTTCGTATTCCATGTCCCACCGGTCCTGGTCGATATACCCCTTGAGCGAGCCGACCACGTGGGCCGTATCGGCCCGTCGCACCCTGAGAAACCCGACCCCCTCACCTGCAATATCGTACCGCTCCGGCATTTTTTTGCTCAGGGCAACCACCCGATCGCCCTGCACGACGACCATACATTCCTCGCCGGTTTGCTTCACCGTGTCGTCCATCAGCAGGCAGTTCTCATAGGGGGAGGCCACCAACCGACGCAGAATTTCGCGATGAAACAAGACATCCGCATCCATGATCACCACGTCGTCGGACAATGCCGTCCTGGCGATCCACAACGACGAAATACTGCCCCGGTGGAACTCCTCGTTCACCAGATAGGAGAGATCGACCCCGTGGCAATGCGAGCCGACTGCGGCCCTGATCATTTCCTGCTTATAACCGACCACGATGGTAGCCTGCCGGATCTTGACCGATGCCAGGGATTCGAGATACCGGGATAGCAAGGTCTGCCCGCCGATCTCGATCAGGCATTTCGGTTTATGCTGGGTCACCGGCCAGAGACGCTTTCCCACTCCGGCCGCAAGGATGATCGCTTTCATGCGCGGGCAACCGCTCCTGTCACCACTTCTTCAAAGGCCGCCAGGAACCCGTCGATCTGCAACTCGGTCAAGGCGCCCATGTTGGCGATCCGGAAGATCTTGGATTCCAGTTGTCCTTGTCCTGCGTAGATGACGTAGCCGCGGGCCTTCAATTGATCGTGCAAGGTGGCATAGCTGATGCCGGGAGGCAGGTGAAAGGCCGTGATCGTATTCGAGAGCGAATCCGACGGCAACAATGTCTTGACCCCCAAGTTCGCCATTCGCTCCCGGATGCGCACCGCCATTCGCTTATAGCGTTGACACCGATTGGCGACGCCCTCTTCCAGCAACTCGTTCAAGGCCTCTTCGAAGGCATAGTAAATTTGCACGGCCGGAGTAAAGGGCACAATCCCTTTGCCCTGGTCGTCCACATAATGGGTCAAATGGAGGTACCAGGAGCGCTTGGGGTAGTTGCGCATCCGCTCCAGAAATCCCTTGCGGAGCAGGACGAACGACACGCCGGGAAAGCCCTGAATACATTTGCCGGCAGTCCCCGCCACCATATAGATGTGAGACCCGGCGATATCGATCGGTTCTCCGGCCAGGCCGCTGACTGAGTCGAGCACAAACACCCGATTCAAACTATCGACGACTTCCGCGATTTCTTTCACCGGATTGATCAATCCGGTGGTCGTTTCATGGTGCACCATAGAGACCGCATGCACCTCGGGATGCTGACGCAGCGCCAGCCGGACTCGCTCCGGGTCCGGCTTGATGTGCCACTCCGACTTGAGTTCGGACACTCCGAGTCGATGCAGTCCGATCATGCTGGAGAGCCGCTCGCCGTAGACGCCGTTGTTGAGGACCAACATCCGCTTGCCCATCGGCAGGCAGGACATGACGGCGGATTCCACGGCCGCCGTGCCTGACCCCGTCAACAACACGGCCACGTAGTCGGATTCGGCGCCGGGCACAAAGGCCGCCAACAGTTTTTGCTGGATACGACCCAACAGATCTGAAAACTCGGATTCGCGATGGCAGATATCCGGGCGCAACAACGCCTGCCGCACCCGTTCGCTCACGTTCACCGGACCTGGATTCAGCAGTATCATGTTCGTACCTCAGGCTGTGGATCGGAACTGAGCGGAGCGGCCCCACACATCGCACTCAGCACATCGGTGCTATTCAATCGCACTCATGAATCGAGCCGTGATGGCCGGCGGCTCATGCGCCACCCGTCCGGCATCCTCGACAAACTCGTTGACCTTGACCAGCAACATGCTGGGGCCGTCTTTTTTCAACATGTCCTTAAATTCGTAGACGAGGTCGTCCCGGTCCAGCACACGCTCGACATTGACATACCCCGCAGCCCTGGCCACTTTCTCCAACTGCACGACATTCGAGATGGTGGGCTGATTCCCCGTCGAGCCATAGACTTCGTTGTCGAAGACCACATGGATGAAATTCTTCGGCTTCAAGGCGCCCACTGTGGCCAACGTACCCATCCCCATGAGGACATTGCCGTCGCCGTCGAAGACGATCACCTGCTTGCCCG
>DAONAB010000003.1:0-2445 GCA_035400805.1 Nitrospira sp.
AGTTTATCGACGGCCGATTCCAGCGTCAGCACCCCTTCCTCGACCAGAGCCAGCGTCAAGGACAATGCCGTCTCCAGACCCACGATGCCGAACGGGGCCTCCGTAAACTCCTGTTGTTTCTCCTGCGTCGCATGCGGGGCGTGGTCGGTGGCGATCACGTCGATCGTGCCATCGCGTAGTCCGTCCTTGATGGCCTGCACATCCTGGCTGGTCCGCAGCGGAGGATTCATTTTGGCGTGGGTGTTGTAGCCGCGTGTGGTTTCTTCCGTCAGGGTAAAGTGATGCGGACAGGCTTCTGCCGTGACCTTGAGCCCGCGGGCCTTGGCTTCGCGCACCATGCGGACCGAACCGGCGGTGCTGATGTGCGCCAGGTGGAGGCGTGCCCCGGTCAGTTCGGCGAGCGAAACGTTGCGGGCGACCATGACATCTTCGGCGGCCGAGGGAATCCCCGGTAATCCGAGTTCGGTCGAGATTACGCCTTCATTCATGCATCCGCCTTCGGAGAGATGCAAGTCTTCGCAGTGATCGACGACCGGCACGTCGAAGGCACGCGCGTATTCCATGGCGCGGCGCATCACGAGACTGTTCATCACCGGCTTTCCATCGTCGGAAATCGCGACGCATCCGGCGCGGCGCAGGTCGCCGATCTCGGCCAGTTCTTTGCCCTCGGATCGCTTGGTGATGGCGCCAATCGGGTACAGGTGGGCATTGCCCGCCGCCCTCGCCCGCTCGAGCATGAACTCGGTGACCGCCTGATTGTCGTTGACGGGATTGGTATTGGGCATCGCACATACGGTGGTGAACCCTCCCGCAACCGCCGATTCCGTTCCCGACTGGATCGTTTCTTTATATTCAAAGCCCGGTTCACGAAAGTGCACATGAAGATCGACAAAGCCCGGCAGCACTAATTGCCCGGTGGCCTGAATCACGGTCGCGCCGGCTGGTGCGGTGAGTGCCGGGCCGACTGCGGCGATCTTTCCGTTTTCTATGAGGACATCCGCGACGCCGTTGATGCGTCCGGGATCGATGACATGCCCGCCTTTGATCACAATCATAATGCGCTGCTCAGCTCCCTCAATTGGACTCTGTGAATCTGTGCGAATGATTCGCTGTCCGGACGTCGTGGATGGATCCATGGCTCATGCGTCAGTACTCCCTACGCATTGGCTCCCGACATGAGATACAAAATGCCCATCCGTACCGCGACGCCGTTGGCGACTTGATCCAGAATGACGGACGACAGGCTATCTGCGACGTCCGGCGCGATTTCGACGCCCCGGTTGATGGGACCCGGATGCATGACAATCGCGCCTGGTTCCGCCAGCTTGACTCGCTCGTTGGTCAATCCATACTGACGGGCGTATTCGCGGATGGTCGGGAACAACGCGCGACCCTGCCGTTCAAGTTGGAGCCGCAGCATCATAATGACGTGCACGCCCCGCAGCCCTTCATCCAGGTTGTAATAGACCTGTGCACCGAGTTGATTGATGTGCAGGGGAATCATCGTCGGTGGTCCCACTACCCGCACCTCGGCTCCGAGTTTGGTGAGCGCGAAGATATTGGAACGGGCCACGCGGCTGTGCGCAACGTCGCCGACAATCGCCACCTTGAGGCCGGCGAATCCCATGCCCCGGCTCCGGATCGTATAGAGGTCGAGCAGAGCCTGGGTGGGATGTTCGTGCCACCCGTCGCCGGCATTGATGACGGAAGACTTCACGCCCCGAGCCAGCGTCTCCGCCGCGCCGGCGGAGGAATGTCGCAACACAATGATATCCGCCTGCATGGCTTCGATATTCCGCGCGGTGTCCAGGAGCGTTTCGCCTTTCACCACGCTGCTGGAGGAAGGCGAAAAGTTGATGACATCGGCGCTCAACCGTTTGGCGGCCAATTCAAAGGAGGTTCTGGTTCTCGTGCTTGGCTCAAAGAACAGATTCACCACGGTCTTGCCTCGCAAGGCCGGCACCTTCTTGATTTCCCGGCCGGAGACTTCTTTGAAGGAATCCGCGGTGTCCAGGATGAGGGCAATGTCGGCAGCCGACAGGTTGGTCAGGCTGAGCAGGTCTTTTCGTTTGAGCCCCACGTCACTCTCTCCGGTTATGCCCTGAGGATGACCACGCGGTCCTCTTCCCCGTTTTCTTCGAGATGGACCTCAATGGCCTCGTCGCGGGAGGTGGGAATGTTTTTCCCGATGTAGTTGGCTTTGATCGGCAGTTGCCGGTGGCCGCGATCGACCAGCACCGCCAGTTGAATTTCCGCCGGTCGTCCCAGATCGATCAATCCGTCCATGGCGGCGCGAATGGTCCGCCCGGTGAAGAGCACATCGTCGACGAGCACGACCTTCAGATCGGATATTTTGAACGGCACCGACGTGGTGCGGAGGATCGGCTGATCCTTGCGCAAGGAGAGGTCGTCCCGGTAGAGCGTGATATCCAGTTCGCCGATCGG
>DAONAB010000003.1:2545-27270 GCA_035400805.1 Nitrospira sp.
TGCAGACACAAAAAAACCTTCTCCTCCGGTGTGGACGAGAAGGTGCGGGCTGTCCGACGGCTTGTGCCGTTCATCATCATCGCGAGCTCCTTACCCACCTCACAGGATGAGCGTTAAAGGCGAGCCGATCTTAGCGAGTTGATCCCACCGTGTCAAGAATTCACTGCGACGATCGGCTGGATGAGAGGGACATGCCTTCATTGACTCCCTGGATGCCATTTGTTAGCTTCGTGCCACCGAGAGCGGTCTCTCTCTCAATTTCTTTGGCGTTCAGGTCATCCAGAATCATCAGCTCCCATCGTGAAAGGATCGCGCATGACTTCCCCTTCTGGTTCCACCGCAACCCCTGATCTGTTGACTGCCCTGGCCAATAAAGCGACGACACTTCGCATCGAGAGCGTGAAGGCGACGAGCGAAGCCGGGAGCGGCCATCCCTCCAGCTGTTGCTCAGCCGCGGACATTCTCGCGGTGTTGTTTTTTTCCGTCATGCGGTATGACCCCAAGAATCCGAAGTTGCCGAACAGCGACCGGTTTGTGCTCTCCAAGGGCCACGCGGCGCCCCTGCTCTATGCGGCATGGGCAGAGGCGGGATTGTTTCCCAAGTCGGAATTGCTGAAGTTGCGCACGCTGGGTTCCGATCTCGAAGGCCATCCGACGCCTCGGCTCTCGTTCGTGGACATGGCCACCGGTTCTCTGGGACAAGGGCTGCCGGCCGGCGTGGGTCTCGCGTTCAATGCGAAATCGATCGATAAGACCGACTACCGCACCTACGTCTTGATGGGCGACGGCGAATCCGTCGAGGGGTCCGTATGGGAAGCGGCGGAAGTGGCCCGGCAGGCGAAGCTGGACAATCTCTGCGCGATTGTGGACGTGAATCGCTTGGGACAGAGCGATCCGACGATGCTGCAGCATGACATGGAGGCCTACCGCGCTCGTTGGAGCGGATTCGGCTGGAACGCCATTGTGGTGGACGGGCACGATATCGGCGCCCTCGTGGCGGCGTTCGCCGAGGCGGGCAAGACCAAGGGGCGGCCGACCGTATTGCTCGCGAAGACCTTCAAGGGGCGCGGCATTTCCTTTATGGAAAATCATCCGGACTGGCATGGGAAGCCGCTGAAGAAGGGCGAAGAAACGCAAAAGGCGCTGGACGAATTGACCGCTCAGATGAAACCGAGCTCCACGCAACTTCAGATCTCGTTGCCGACCGCGGCTAAGACGGCACCCGCTACCAAAGGTGTGCTGGCTCCGGCTCCGTACAAGTTGGGCGATTCCGTGGCGACGCGGGAAGCATTCGGCGCCGCGCTGTTGGCGCTCGGTGAGGCGAACTCGCAGGTGGTCGCCCTCGACGCGGACGTGAAGAACTCCACCTATAGCGACAAGTTCGGGAAGCGGTTTCCGGACCGGTTCCTCGAAAACTTCATCGCCGAACAGAATATGCTGGGCGCTGCGGCCGGCGTGGCCGCTTGCGGCAAGATCCCCTTCGTGGCGACGTTTGCGGCGTTTTTCACGCGGGCCTACGATTTCATTCGCATGGCGGCCATCAGCCAGTCGAACATCAAACTAGTGGGAACGCACGTCGGTGTCAGCATCGGCGAAGACGGCCCGTCGCAGATGGGACTTGAAGATCTGGCCATGATGTCGACCCAGCCCGGCGTGACCGTGCTCTACCCCTCCGATGGCGTCTCGATGTACAAATTGATGGAGTCGGCCACGGCCCACAAGGGTATGGTGTATCTGCGCGCCGGTCGTCCCAAGACCCCGGTGATTTATGGCGCCGACGAAACGTTCAAGATCGGCGGGTCCAAAGTCCTTCGGCAGAGTGCTGCCGATCAGCTCACAATCGTGGCTGCCGGCGTCACGCTGTTTGAGGCTCTTAAGGCCCACGACCAGCTCAAGGCGGCCGGCATCGCGACCCGTGTGGTAGATTTGTACAGTATCGTTCCTGTCGATCAGGCTGCCTTGATCGATTGTGCGCGAGCGACCGGTGGGCGGTTCCTGACGGTCGAAGATCATTATGCGCATGGCGGTATCGGCGACGCCGTGTTGAGCGCCCTGGCTTCCGAAGGCGTACGGGTTCGCAAGTTGGCTGTCCGGGACATTCCGCGCAGCGGAAAGCCGGACGAGCTCGTGGATCATTTTGGAATTGGAGTACGCTCGATTGTTGAAGCGGCCAAAGAGATCGTCGCAGCAGCCCACCGCTGAACGGCCCAGCCCCGGCGCTCCGGCCGGCTTGAATCAGATTCCCCTGCTCCAGATCCTCAGCGCCCAGGATCGTCAAAAGGTCCTGGGCGAAATGACCGAAACCCGCTACAGCAAGGGCGACTTCATTTTTCGTGAGGGCGATCCGACCGAATACTTCCACATCGTCAAGGAAGGGTCGGTCAAATGCGTCAAGTCGTCCCTCGACGGCAAGGAGTGCACACTCAAAGTGCTGATGCCGGGTGATCTGTTCTGTTGCGATGCGTCGGCTTTCGATGGCGCCTCCCACCCGGGCACGGCCCAGCCCATGGGTGACGTCAGTGTGCTCCGCATGAAAAAAGAGGCCTACTTCAAGATGCTCAGGGCCAACCCCGACGCCGCGATGGAAGTCATCCGGTATCTTGGAAACCGGCTCAATGAAGCGCAAGAAAAAGCCAAGGTGCTTGCCCTCGATCGTGCCGATCAACGATTGGCCTCCTTATTAGTGCATCTGGCCGAACGCAGTGGGATCAACGACCCGCACGGCATTCGGGTGACCGTCCGCCTGACGCGTCAGGACATGGCGAACATGGTGGGCGTGACAACGGAAACGGCCATTCGAATCATGGCTCGCTTCAAGAAGGATCGTCTGGTGACCGGCACCGCCGCTCGTCTGGTCATTCGAGATCTCTCCAAACTGAAACTCCTCGCTTCCACGTAATTTCTTTCACGACAGACCAGGTATTTTACAAAACATGACAATAGTCATGTTTTGTTGATGCCGCCATCTCGTATGGTGCAGGCAGAGGCGCAGCATTCGAGCGCGACGAATGTTGATCCGGAGGCGATGCGCTTCCGGTCGCCGGGTTCAACACAGGGATGGCGGAGGCAATATGCACACATATACAGGCACAGATCATCGAGGCGGGAGAAGCGGTAGAGCGATCATGATTATCGGGGGCACGCTCAGTCTGCTGGCAGGCATGGCGCTGTCGGCTCAGGCGAAAACCCACGACATTAAAATGACCGCGGTGGAGACGGATATTGTGATCGACGGCGGCGGGGAAAAATATGCCGCCTGGACCTTCAACGGGCAGTTCCCCGGTCCGGTGGTGCGGGTTACGGAAGGTGATATCGTCAACTTCACATTGACGAACCCGGCCACGAACAAGAATCCGCATGCGATGGATTTCCATGCCGCGGAAGTCGATTTCCTGAAAAACTATCGGGCCGTCAACACCGGCGAGACCCACAGCTTTTCATTCACGGCGAAGAAGCCGGGGGTGTTCTTCTACCACTGCGGTGCCCCGCCCATGATCCAGCATGTCGCGCGCGGGATGTTCGGCGCCATCATCGTCGATCCGAAAAATGCGAAGGTCTGGCCCAAGGCGGATCGTGAATATGTGCTGGTGCAGTCGGAGTTTTTTAAGAACCCGAACGATGTCCAAGCCATGTTCGATCGAAAGTACGACGGTATGATGTTCAACGGCGGCATCTTCAAGTATCACCCCTTTGTGACCGGCGGGGGGAAACTCGATGCCAAACCGGGTGAACGCGTCCGGATCTATTTCGTCAACGCCGGACCGAACGAGTTCTCCTCGTTCCACCCGATCGGTGAGATCTGGGACAACGTGTACGAAAGCGGCAATCCTGCCAACAATCTGAAGGGCGTGCAGACGTACGTGGTGGGGCCCGGGAGTGCCGCCACGTTTGACGTCGTGGTGGAATCCGCCGGAGCGTACCCGCTCGTCACGCATTCCTTGACGGGTGCCTTGCGCGGCGCAATTGCCGTGTTGCTGGCGGGGCCGGATGCGAAACCCGCGCCCCTGATGCCGATGGTGCCGTGGGAGTTGCCGGCCTCGAAGACCGAGGCCACACCACCGGCTGGTCACTGACCGTCGTGGGGGCCGGCCGTCCACACGGACCGCCGGCCCTCCTTGGGGAGAGCAAACCGTGATCCATACCGATGTCCAACGTTCATGGTTTCTGGGAGATGCCGATGCGGAATCCTGGGACAATACGATTCTTCCTGTTCCTACTGAGCGGATGCCTCGCAAGCCCGGCCGCTGCCGAAACCTCACAGGAGCGCGTGGCGCTTTTCTTGTCAGGACCCGACTGTTCCGCTCAACACCAGTCTATCGTGGCGGCATTGACTCCGATTTCAGGCGTCGCCCGTGTCGATCCGGACAGCGTCCCTGAGCATGTCTTAGTCGATGTGTCGAGTGGGGTTGTCGTTCCGGAGGATCTCCTGGCGGCCGCGCGGCGTGCCCTCCCGTCGGCCGTGAGTTGTCAGGTTGAGATCATGAAGTCATGCATCTCCGCCGGGCGGTCACCGGCCGGTCGTTAACCCGCGCGTACAACGAATTGACCGATCCGCGAGATTGGACTACGCTCACCCACGATCTGTCATGCGGACAACGGGCGCCACGTTGCAAACATGGAGAGGCTTGGCCTGCTGGTTGGCTGTGCTGGCCTGGGTCTGGCTGTTGCCTGTGACGCCGGTACTCGCGCAGGAAGCGGTGCTTGAATTTCCCATCCGGCCTTTTAACGTCGACGTGATGCTGCGCCAGCAGACGTTCGCCCCGGATGATCGTGAGATCGGGGTACAGCTCGGCATTACGGCAGTACGCTACGGCAATGTCGAGGTTCGGACCATTTACCAATTCTTCAGCATTCACACGCAGGAGTTCCACACCGACCAGCATTCGCTGTTCGTCAATCCCCGGTGGAACAACTTCATCGACATCCTGGATTTTCCCAAACACAGACCGATCAGCCGCATTATCCGCCACGTGCTCTTCGGGCCGTTGGAGGACCGGGCGGTGCCTTACGTCGGTATGCTGGCCGGAGGGGTTCTGCCCGGTCCCGGAAACCATGCGCCCGGGCATTTGATCGGTGGCCAGGTCGGCGTGCGATTCCCGGTTGCGCAGAGCCTGTCGGTCGATATCAGCGTGCAGTACAGTCAGTACGGAGTGGATTTTCGAGGGGAGGCAGGGCAGGCACAACAATGGGTCTTTCTCTCAGGGGTGCGATTTTGACCACGGAGGTCTGGTTCAGTCGAGCCTGGATTTTTCTGGCCTGCATGGTCCTATCCGGCTGCGGCTTGCTCATCGATGCGGTCGAACAGGTTTGGCCGATCGCCGGCAGTAAAGTCGACATCATCTGTGAACGCGGGCGAGTCCAGGTTGGCCTAGCGATGGAACCGTTCCGGCCTTTTGTCTTTCCCACAATCTGGACGGATGAAGGCGCTCGAGTCACGGGGCTCGATGTCGAACTCACCCGCGCCATGACTGAGGAACTCTCCCGGCGGTGCGGACATCCGGTGACCCCGGTCCTGCACCTCGTGCGCTTCAGGGATCTGTTCCGTCTCCTGAATGAAGGACACTTGGATTGGTTCGTCTCGGCCGTCGCGACGAACACTCCCGCCCCGTCCCGTGCCGGAGTCGCCTACTCCCTGCCCTATTTTTACGGCGGCGGCATCAGTGGGATCACCACGAGCGCGACCGTGTTGGAGCGGGTGCGGGCGTATGTTCGGGAACAGGCGATGCATCCTGCGGCCGACCGGCTGGCGGCCACAAGCCATGCGTTGGATGGGCTTACGATTGCGGTGCAGGATGAAACCAGCGCCTACTATTATGCCGAAGCAAATTGGGGTGCGAACCGTCTGATCGTGTGCGATTCGCTCCCTGCGGCCTTCGAATATGCGGACGCCCAGACCGAGCCTCGTATCGATATCATTCTGGGCGCGCAACCAGTGTTGGAATACATGGTCAAGCGGGTTCGCAAGGACTGGTCGCTCCTGACCCGAGACAGCGGCCGCCCCCTGTTTCTCACCAAGGCCGACTACGGCGTCGTGGTGGCGGAGGAAAGTTATCGCCTGCGATGGCTGGTGAACGATCTGCTGCTGAAACTGGACGAGTCCGGCCGTCTGGGTGAGATGCGGACACGTTGGCTCGATGAGGAGTATGCCTTTCCCCGGCGAGCCTCGTTGGAAGGGTTACCCTTCGATGTGGAGAAAATGGCGTCGCACTATATCCAGGGGACCTGCCGCATCAGGCCCGGGTCATGACCGCAGGGAGAGGAGCACAATGATGAGACGTCGCGCATGGATGATCCTGGCTGCAGCGGTGCTGCTGACGACTCTGCACGCTTCGATTGGATTGGCGGTGGAGCGAGCCGAGGCGGAGGAAGCGGCGCGCCTGCTGGCCAAACTCTTAGAGTCCGGGCGCGCCGTCATCGAGCGCAACCAGTCGTTGATCGACGACCCTCACAAGGGCGAAAAAGGATTCACGCCGGAATTATTTGAGCAGCAAGTCGTCGCGGAGTTTCACGCCAAGACCGGGATCGATCTGAAGGCGCTGCCGACGGCGCCGCTCTCTCTACGCATTCCGCCATTAGCCAAGGAACTCCTGCCGGCGTTGATGCAGGCCAGCCGGGACGTCATACGCGACGCGCAGGTCGTCATCAATCAGCGCGGCATCGGCTATAAGAACTTTATTCCGGCCACCTATGGCAGTCAGGCCTCCGCGCGGTTCTCCAAGGCGGCGCATGTGCGGCTGAAACAGACGGCGATTCAACCACGCAATCCGAAAAATGAGCCGGATGAGTACGAAGCGTCGGTACTCAAATGGCTGTCTGCCAGGCCGCGCGCTGAGGCCTATGTAAGCGAGTTAACTGAGGAAGGGCGTACGTTACGGGTCGTGATGCCGATTTATTACGCCAAGGATTGTCTCGCCTGCCACGGTGAACCGAAAGGCGATCTCGACATCTCCGGGTATCCCAAGGAGGGACATCGAGAAGGAGATCTTGCCGGGGCCATTACGGTTACCGCCCCGCTGGGCAATCGGTAACGTCAGGGATTCGGCGCGACAAAGACGAGCACTTTCAAACGCTCGGCGCTGTGATTCTTCACGCCATGTTCCTCACCGGCAGCGGCCATCGTCCCCTGCCCGGCTTTCAGCACACGTTTTTCCGCGCCGACCTGAAAGGTGCCCTCGCCTTCCAGCACGATGTAAACCTTGTCCTGTTCGCCGTGAATATGACCCTTCTGTTCCTGCCCCGGTTCGAAGCAATAGATGTCGCAGAAGAACCGTGGCGTTTCGAACAGGTTATTCTTCTTCATTTTCTCTTGGCTGAACTGCTGAAAATCCGAAAGGGCGATGACTTTCATGTCCTGGGCTCCGCGGGTAAGGATGAAGGTGTTGTGTCAGGATTCTGCAAACGAGTCACGATACGATCGACTGAAATCAAATGGCGCGAGAGGCCCAGGTCCTGCGCGGGAATACCCATGGCGAGACCCAGCAGTTGCGGGAGATGGAGAATGGGAAGATTCAGTTCGGTCTTCACCGCCCGCCCCGCGCGCTCCTGGTAAATATCAAGGCTCATGTGGCAGAGCGGACAAGGCGTTACCATGAAATCCGCGCCGTGATCCCGCGCGTCTTTCATATTTGTGCCCGCCATGGCCACCGCGATGGCCTCCTTCTCCAGGATAATGGGAAACCCGCAACACTTGGTCCGACCGGCGTAGGCGACCGGCTCTCCACCGACGGCACGAATGATTTTTTCCAATGAACTGGGATTTTCGGGATCATCGAAACCCAGTTCCCAGGACGGGCGCAGCATGTAGCAGCCGTAAAACGGCGCGATGCGAAAATCACGAAACGGCGAGCGGACTGTGCCGGCCACTTGGCTCAGCCCCAGATCCCGCACGGCGATCCAGAGGAGATGCTTCACCTGCACGCCGCCGCCGTAGGAGATGCCGTCCTGCGCCAGGATCTTGTTCACCCGTTCAAGCGTGGCCGGTTCACTTTTCAGGCGTCGATTGGCTGCGCTCATCACCCCCTGGCAGGTACCGCAAATGGTCATCACATCCAGGCCCATCCGTTCGGCCTGCGCGAAGGTGCGGGCGTTCAAGGCGAGGGCGAGGTCCGGATCCGCCTCCCCGATGACGCCGGCTCCGCAACAGGACGACGCCGCGAGTTCGACGACCTCGATGCCCAGGCGGCCGACGATCGCCATGGTGGATTGGTAGAGTTCAGGGGTGGCGCCTTTGGCGGCGCAACCGGGATAGAGAGCAAATTTAAGCGGCATAGGTCTCGTCGAGTGATTGTTCGGCTTGTTCTTGCACCTTACCGTATTTTGCCCCTCGATGAACAGCTCGGCCGGCGATGGGTGAGCGCAGTATGCGGACGGGGTTGCAATGACGCCATCGCCGCAAGGCTCAGGGCAATTTCGACACCGTTTCCTTATAGCTTTTCTTGAGATCGGCCACGGCGGCGTTCACGTTGTCTTTGAGGGTACTCCAGGCTGAACTGGTCGAGTGACTCACTTCGTCCAGTTGCTTGCGAGCGTCGTCTTTCTTGCGTTCGAGATCCTGCAAGGCTTTCTGCATGTCCTTCCTGGCTTCCACGGAGGCGGCGCTGGTTTTGGTTTGGAGCTCGGTAATCTTTGCCTGCATCTCCGCCAGTTCGGCTTGAACCGTCTTTTGAAAGCTCTCTTTTTGCTGCATCGTATACTGCTTCGTGGATTCGACGGCTTCCTTCGTGTCCCGAATCATTTTTTCGGTGGTCGACGGCGGGGCCTGGTCTCCGGCGGCGATGGCCAAGGGGGTGACACCATACCCCACAGCCGTGAGACAAAGGCCTAATAGCGCTCTTCCGACGATCATGGCGAGTACTCCTTCGTGAGTGGAAACGGCCTGTAGGAGAAGGGGCGTGGCCGATGGAGAATACCTCAAATTATCTGGCATGTTCTGTGCCCGGCGCCTTCCCTGTCGAAGGTTAAGGTTTTCGGTGGAATGAACCGAAAAGGATCTACAACGAAGACAATCCCGCAACCTTGACCTGTGGTGTGAGCCCTATGAGTGCTGAACTTGCCCCGATGTCGGACCCGGCCTCAACCAGCCCGTTAGAGCAACTCCTGATCGAACGGATCCGCAAAGGCGCCATCGAACTGCCGCTGTTGCCGCAGGTGGCCTCACGGATTCTGGCCATGGTGTACGACCCGGATGCCGAAGCGGCGAAACTGGCCGCGCTCATTCATCAAGATCAGGCGCTGGCCGCCCATGTCATCCGCATCGCCAATTCTCCGGCCTATATGACCCGTAATCCCGTAGTCTCCTTGCAGCATGCCGTGTCCATGCTGGGTATGAATTTGATGTCTGAGCTGGCCTTCTCCGCGTCCATCAAAGGTAGCGCATTCAAAGTGCCGGGATGGGATGGTGAAGTCAAGGGCCTCTGGTATTATTCCCTCGCCAGCGGCGCCTATGCGAAAGAAATTGCGCGCATGCGCCGGTTCAACGTTGAAAGCGCCTATCTCTGCGGGCTCTTGCACGGCATCGGCCGACCGGTCGTGTTGCAGACGCTGGTCGCCCTCGCGAAGGAGCAAGGCAGCGTTTTAACGAAAGAGCTGCTCCATCAATTGCTCGACGGATATTACATCCAGGTGGGCCTGCTGGTTGCAGACGAGTGGGGCCTGCCTCCGCCTGTCGTGGAATCGATCGGGTTCCATGCCGATTACCATTACGCCAAAACGGCAAAACAGGAATGTATGACGACCTGCCTGGCCGGCCGCTTGGCCAAACATTTTCTCGATCCCGAAGGCTTCGATGAAGCTACCGTCCGAGACCATTCGGTCTTTGCCGACTTGAACCTGTATCCGAAAGATATCGATGCGCTCTTGGCCCACAAAGACAAGGTCCAAGCCGTCGTGGAGGCGATGCCATTGTGATGCCCGCGACCGCCTATGACATTGTTGTGGTTGGCAGCGGGCCGGCGGGCCAAAAGGCCGCGATCCAGGGCGCCAAGGCCGGAAAAAAGGTCGTCCTGATCGAGCAGGAGCCGGGCATCGGCGGTAATTGCGTCTACCGGGGGACGATCCCCAGCAAGACCTTGCGCGAGACGGCGGTGCAATACGAGCGCCTGAAACGGTCGAGCGAGGTCTTCGAAGGCAAGATGCGGCTCGACGTGCCGATGACCGCCCTGCTGCATCGTCTCGACGAAGTCGTGAAAGCGCATGAATGTTATATGGCCGGCCAACTCACGCGCAACGGCGTCACGTACCGGCATGGCCGCGCGCGACTCCTGTCGCCGCACGAAGTCCAGTTGGAAACCGTCGACGGCGCCTGTCAAACACTACGGGCTGAAACGATCGTCCTAGCGACCGGTTCCCGCCCCTCGTCGATCCCCGGGATCCCCATCGACCACGAACATGTGCTGGATAGTGACTCGATCCTGTCGATGATCTACTTGCCCCGTTCGTTGACGATTTTGGGCGGCGGCGTGATCGCCTGCGAATATGCGGCGACGTTTGCACTCCTCGGGGTGGAGGTCACCATCATCGATCGAGCCAAACGACCCCTGCCCTTTATGGACCAGGAAATCGTTGAGGTATTCCAGCGCAGCATCGAGCGCCAGGGCGGACGGTTTTACTCCGGCCACACGGTCACTGAAGTGGCCTGGGATGGGGTCTCCTCCGTCGTTGCCAGGCTGGCGAACGGCATGGCGGTCAAGAGCGAAAAAATGCTGGTGGCCTTGGGCCGGCAACCGAATGTCGAAGAATTAAATCTGGAAGCAGCGGGTCTATCGCTCGACGAAAAAGGGCATATCCCGGTGACCGATCACGGGCAAACCGCAGTCCCCCACATTTTTGCGGCCGGCGATATGTTAGGGCGGCCGCCCGCGCTGGCCTCTCAGGCAATGGAAGACGGCCGACGCGCCGTGAGCCATGCATTAGGGCTGCCGGTCGGAGATTCGCTCAATCAGGTTCCCATCGGCATCTACACGATCCCCGAAATCGCCTCCATCGGTCTCGACGAAGAACAGGCGGCCGCCCGCTACCGGGGCCCGATCATCGGCCGCGCGCCGTTCACGGAAATTGCCAAGGGGCAGATCACCGGCGCCTGCGACGGGCTCCTAAAACTGGTTGCCGATCCATCCGGTGAGCGCTTGTTAGGCGTGCAGATCGTCGGAGAGAATGCGACGGAACTGATTCACCTCGGCCAGATGGCGTTGCAGGATGGCGCAACCATCGATCGGTTCATCGATACGATTTTCAGTTTTCCCACGTTTGCCGAAGCCTACCGCGTCGCGGCCCTCGACATTCTGGGCCAACGCCGCAAACGGCAGGACAATGCCCAAGCGGCCTGATCGTTCGTCCTCCTCTCCCCGCTTCCTTTGACCCCCGTCCCCGATCTGCGCTACTCTCTCACTCGGCCGGTCTTCCGATCGATGGAGGAGTTGTACATGAATCGTGGAGAGCGTCGCCGCGAAGAAAAATTACACGGACGCAATGCCGGCGCGGCAGCAGCAGCCCTGGCTGGTTTGCGTGAAGCCCAGTTACACCACCAGGCCGGCCGCCTGGATGACGCCGAACGAGGCTATCAGCAGCTGCTGGCGCGGATCCCTGCCCAGCCGGATGCCCTGCATGGTCTCGGCTTGTTACTGTACCGGCGCGGCAACCTTCGGGACGCGCTGACCCGCCTGGCCCAAGCCCGCACGGCTGATGCGCGTAATCCCGTGTATTGCTTTAATCATGGTGTCGTGCTCCAACGGGCTGGACTTCTCCCCGACGCGGTTGAGGCCTACAGCCGGGCGATTGAGCTCAATCCGCGCTACATCGAGCCTCGCACGAACCTCGGGAATGTGTATAAAGAACTCGGGCGGCTGGCGGACGCACAAGCGACGTACGAACAGGTGCTGGCCCTCAATCCGGAGCATGCCGAGGGGCACAACAATCTCGGCGTGGTCTTGAAAGAACAAGGCCGGCTCGATGCGGCGGCGGACGCGTACCGGAAGGCCATCGCCCTGAAGCCGGCGCATGCCGAAGCCCACAATAATCTCGGACTGGTCTTGCTGGAACAGGGCCTGGTGGATGATGCCATCCGTTCGTTCGAACGCGCGTTGCAGGCCCACCCCGGTTATGGCACGGCGATGTATAACCTGGGCATCGCGTATATCTGGCGGGAGGATAGTCCTCGCGCGCTGCGATGCTTCGCCGAAACGGCCAAGGCCAAATGTGGGCACGGTCGCCCCGTCACCGACTCTGCGGTCTTTCGCTCGCGCGTGAAGCATGATGCCGAGCAAATCGGCTATCTATTTGAACGCGGGTTGCTGGGAGAAGACTGGCGAGGATATCACGAGGCGCTGACTCGTTTGCGTACGCGGCTCGAACCGGCTCCAGGCACTGTTTCGCCCAATCGCGTCGCCCTCGCCCCTGCCGATCTCCAACCGATCGCTCCCTCATTCAATCAGCTGCTGTACATAGCGCCTTGTGACACCATAGCCGAAGGGGCGCTCATGCCTGACCTGGACTCTGCCGCCATCGAAGCACGGTATCTCGCGACGCAGCCGGAGGTGACCTACATCGACGGACTACTCTCGGAGGAAGCGCTGCGGCGTTTGAGGGAGTTCTGCTGGACCTCGACGATCTGGAAGAAAGACTATGAGAACGGGTATATCGGGGCGTTTCTCGGCGACGGGTTTGCGTCTCCCCTTCTGCTGCAGATTGCGGAAGAACTTCGCCGGCGATTTCCGCGTATTTTCGGCGCTCACCGCCTCACGCAGGCCTGGGCGTTCAAGCACGATAGCGCCAGGCGCGGATTAAACATCCATGCCGATGCCGCTGCGGTGAACGTCAATTTCTGGATCACGCCGGACGAGGCCAACCTGAATCCCGAGAGCGGGGGGCTGGTGGTATGGGACAAGGAAGCCCCGAAGGAGTGGGACTTCAAAACCTACAATAGCGACAAGGCCCGGAGCAGCATTTACGAGTGGCTCACGTCACAAGGGGCGAAGGAAATCAAAATCCCCTATCGGGCCAATCGAGCGGTCGTGTTCAATTCAGATCTGTTTCATGAAACCGACGACATTGCGTTCAAGGAGGGACTCACCAACCGGCGGATCAACATTACGCTGCTGTACGGGCATCGGCATCGCCCTTGAGCAGCTTTTCAAAGTCCTCGGCGCAGACAGGGCGGCTGAAGAGATAGCCCTGCACCTCATCGCAGCCTTCTTCCCGCAATTTTGCTAACTGCCCTTCCGTTTCCACGCCTTCAGCCAGCACCGACAGGTTTAAGCTATGGGCCATGGCAATGATGGCGCGCGTGATCTTCACATTGTTCTCGTTCGTCAGCAGATCGCGTACGAAGGACTGATCGATCTTCAGCCGGCTCAATGGAAACCGTTGGAGATAACTCAACGAGGAATACCCGGTGCCGAAGTCATCGATCGAGAGGCGCACCCCCATGGTCCGGAGCCCTTCCAGCATGGTGACGGAAGCCTCGACATCCCGCATCGCAATGGACTCGGTCAGTTCGAGTTCGAGTTGCGCGGGATTCAGTCCGGAATCCCGCAAGGCATCGGCGACCGTGGTGGGCAGCGTGCGTCCGTGGAAGAGCGAGTTGGAGACGTTTGCAGAAATGCTGATCGCAGGAAGACCGGCCTTTTCCCAGGCCTTGACCTGACGGCAGGCTTCCCGGAGCACCCATTCGTCCATGGAGCGGATCAGGCCGGTATCGATGGCGGCATTCAAAAACACGCCCGGCGGCACCAGGCCGCGTTTGGGATGTCTCCATCGCACCAGTGCTTCGGCACCGAGAATGCGGCGCGAATGGATATTCAGCTTCGGCTGATAAAAGACGACGAACTCTTCCCGCTCCAGCGCGCGCCGGAGTTCATTTTCGAGATCGAGGCGTTCGGCTGCCGCGGCGTTCAGGCCGGATGAATAATACTGGCAATTGTTCCGGCCCTGTTCCTTGGCATGGTACATCGCTGTGTCGGCGTTCTTAAGGAGCGCCTCGACCGTGGACCCGTCGGACGGAAAAATTGAAATGCCGATGCTGGCCGAGATAAAAATTTCATGGCCCTCGATGCTGAACGGATGGGCGAGCGATTCCAGGATTCGCCGGGCCACCCTGCCTGCATCTTCGGGTTGCGGGAGCGCGGTCAACAGAATGGTGAATTCATCCCCGCCAAGCCGGGCGAGGGCGTGCATCGGTTCATTGTCGGCATGCCGGCTGACCGAGTCGCTTTGACGAACCGATTCGCTCAGCCGTTCCGCCACATGCGTCAACAGCAGGTCGCCCACGGTATGTCCCAGGGTATCATTGATGATCTTAAAGCGATCCAGGTCGATAAACAGCGTGGCAAGGTGCTGGTGGTGGCGCTCCGCGTAGGAGAGGGCATTCGACAGGCGGTCTTTGAACAACACACGGTTGGCGAGACCGGTGAGACTGTCGTAATAGGCGAGCTGATGGATGGCCCGCTCCGCCTGCTTCCGCTCCGTGATGTCCTGGGCCGTCCCGATCACGGTGATTTCGTCGGTCTCTTCTTCGCGCACCCCTTCGGCTTGCAGATGGATCACGAAATCGGTGCCGTTCGGCAGCACGATACGATGATCGATGTCGCAGGGCGTATGTTGTCCGACGAGTTTTTGCAGCGCTCCCGTCACCATTGAGCGGTCATCCGCATGCACGAGCGCGAGGAACGCTTCGAAGGTGCCCGCAAAATCCTGCGGGCGCACCCCGACCAGACGGCACAATTCATTCGACATGGTGAGGCGGTTGGTTTTGGGATTCCAATCCCAGTTGCCGATGCGCGCAATGCGCTGCGCCAGTTCCAGTCGGGACTCGCTGCGGATCAGCGCATGCAGGACATTGTTCGTGCGCAGCATATACCGGACGTGATGGCACAGAATGGTGGCGTTGACGGGTTTGGTAATGAAGTCCGTGGCGCCGTGCTGGTAGGCCTGTCCGATGGACTGCGCGTCATCCAGGCCGGTGAGCACCAGAATGGGGACTCGTTTCCCGCGCGGCAGCGAGCGGATCCGGGAACAGGTCAGATACCCGTCCATATCCGGCATCATGATGTCGAGAATGACGAGGTCCGGCCCGATGGCTTCAAACTTGGCGAGTGCGTCCTTCCCGCCGGTCGCCTCGAGTACGACCATGCCGGCCGGTTCAAGGGCGTTCTTCACGAACAGGCGGGCGAGCGGATCATCGTCGGCGATGAGGATCTTGGGATTCGCTTGGCTCATATGTCGCTATCACCTGTGCGTCGATCGGTCGGTTGAATCGCCTTGCCGCCTCCGGGCAGACGCCCCTCTACGCACTGGCCGGCCTGTCGTTGTGGCATTCGTATCAGCCTATCAAACTTTCCGAGAACTGCCAGATAATTAGCACTTGTCGAGCGGCTCGGGTGCAGGTCGACTTCCTAGGTGAAAGCGAGCGGCTCATGCGAGGTCCGGCATGAGGGACCTCAAGCCATCCCGCCCCTGTCCGGAGTGCCGGCGGATGCAGACTCTGTATGCGGAGCCTGCTCCATGGCTTCGCGAAGAATACCGCGGAGCAGCGAACGGACCCGGCTCATCAGGCCGCGCATGGTCAGCATCAAGAGGGTGGCCATCACGAGGAGCAGCGGCGTGATGACGAGCGCGACGTCCCGGCCTAAATCATCATCGGAACGCGGCGCGGCGGCTTCGGGTGGCGTCGCGACGGCCAGTCTGATCCAACCGACCACGCGGTTGTCCCGGCGGAACGGTTCCACGACAATGAAGGCCGGTCTCCCCTTTTCGATGCCGGGCGTCAGGACACCACTCTGTGCCCGGCGCGCCGCCAGCCAGGCTGCATCCTGAATCGTGCTCCCGATCACGGCGGGATTGCTGGAGGCGACCACCATATTGTCTTCCATGATGACGGCCGCCGCGAGGAGATTGGCCTGCTGGGCATGTTGTTCCAGCGTGTGCTGGACGGAGGCGAAATTGTCCCCGCTCAGTGACTCGCTGAACCAGGCGAGGGTTCGTGCCGTGGCACGCGCGCCATATTCCGCCGCCATGACGGCGGAGGCATTGCGTTGCGCCACGAGCGAACGATCATGTTGCGCCAGGAGCACGTAGAGCGCAGCGGCACAGAATGCGGACACGACGATGCTAACCAGCAGCGCCGGAAGCCAGGTTCGAGGCAATTGCGATGCGGAAGCGTCAGCCATGCTCTATCCTCCTTGACAGGAAGGGCGTCAGGCGCCGGGACTTTCCTGCGTATCGTGGGTCCGTTCGTAGGGGTGCCGAGTGAGCTCTTTGACGAGTCGCTGAAGGCGAGCCCATTCCTCAGGCGGCAGGGAGAGAAATTCGAGACCGATGCGCCCGTCTCGGCACCAGCGTACGACGGCTTGCTGAACGGTCAGCGTCGTCTCAGGGGCCGGGACATGGATACGGAGCGTGAGTGTGGTGCCGGGATGAATGGCCGTCTGGCTGACGATGCCGCAGCCTCGCAACGAGAGATCGACCACGGTGCCTTCTCCCTCGACACGATTGACTGAACTGAAGGCACTCCGGAACTGAGCGGGAAACCGTTCGTGCTGGCGTTGTTCCATCGTGGGGCGGTGCTGATTGGGTGGCGACACGCTCTGCCTCCGGTTGCGCGGGAGCCGGGCATGTGTGCCGAATACATACGCTGTTAGCCCTTTATATTGCCGATTGGTTTGAGTTCCGCCACTTTTTTTGTGATTCCCGCCTGGTCCACCGTGTGCACCACTTCGGAAATATTTTTATAGGCGAGTCCGGCTTCTTCGGCCAGTCCCGACATGGACACTGCTTTGACGAGAATGCCGTGTTGTTTCATGTCGCGGAGCAGTTGCTCGCCCCGCACGGTGCGCTTGGCTTGGGCGCGAGACATGGTGCGGCCGGACCCGTGCATCGTGGACCCGAAGGTATCGTGCATGGCGCGGTTGGTACCGACCAGCAGATAGGAGCCGGTTTCCATCGAGCCGCCGCAAATCACCGGCTGACCGATCGCACGATAACAGTCCGGCAGTTCAGGGCTCCCGGGCCCGAAGGCCCGCGTGGCGCCTTTGCGGTGGACCAGCCACTCCCCGTCTGCGTACCGTTCTACCTTCGCAATGTTATGAGCCACATCGTAGATCAGCTGCATGCCGAGCGCATGCGGGGTTGAGTCGAACACGGCGGCGAAGGCTTCGCGGATTTGATGCGTGATGACCTGGCGATTGGCAAATGCGGTGTTGGCGGCACAGTTCATGGCGCCGAAATAATCCTGCCCTTCCGGTGAACGAAACGGCGCGCAGGCGAGTTGTTGATCTTTGACGGAGATTCCGTAGCGGCGCATGGCCTTCTCGAAGACCTTGAGGTAGTCGGTTGCCACTTGATGGCCAAAGCCGCGTGAGCCGCAATGGACCATCACCACGACCTGGTCGCGCCCGGTCAATCCCATCGTGGCGGCGGTGTCGCGATCGAAGATGTGCTGATCTGAGACGACCTGTACTTCCAGATAGTGATTACCCGATCCCAACGTGCCGAGTTGATTGATGCCCCGTTCGATAGCGTAATCCGTGACGTGCGTCGGATCCGCGCCGTCGAGGCAACCCCGCTCTTCGATGCGCTCCAGGTCTTCTTCCCACCCGTAGCCGTTGGCAATGCACCAGCCCGCGCCTTTGCGCATCACCTCGCGGAACTCGCGCCGGTTCACGTTGACGAAGCCGCGTGATCCCACTCCGGCCGGCACGCGGCGAAACAGTTCGGTCATCAGCAGTTCCAGTTTCGGCTGCACCTCGGAGCGCGTCAGGTCTGTACGGATCAGCCGCATGCCGCAGTTGATGTCATAGCCGACGCCGCCCGGAGAGATGATGCCGTCCTCCGGATCAAAGGCGGCGACCCCGCCGATCGGAAACCCATACCCCCAATGGCCGTCGGGCATGCAGAGCGCGTACCGATGGATGCCGGGCAGACAGGCGACGTTCGTGACCTGATCGAAGACGCCGCGATCCATCGCGCCGAGGATGGCCGGACTCGCATAAATCCTCGCGGGGACCAGCATGCCCGCCTTTTCGGACGTCGGAATTTCCCATAGGTAGTCGTCGATGCGGTTGACCTGCATGTCGGTGTTGAGAGTCATCGGTTCACTCACTGGGTGCGGAAACGCTGTGCGGAGGTTGCCATGCGTTACACATCTAACACCACCCTGGCCTTCCACCTGGTCCCGGTCCGCGTCACGGCATAGAGATGTTTGGTCACACCTTTGACGTCGGATCGAAGGTCCTGCGTCGTCTGATCCACCGGTGCGCCGACGAGTTCGGCATGGAGACGCCAGGCGGATTGGTCAGGCGTGGCGTGCACCGTTAATGCGGCATGGTGAAAGACGACGGCCTGCGCGTCTTTCAAATAGACGAGCCGGTTCAGCCACTCGAACAGCAGCGTCTCGATGTCCGGTTCTTCCATGTCGAGGGTCTGTCGCCAGGTCTGAGCTACCGAAACGGGATCGGCCAGGCTCTGGATGAGTGCCTGTGTCGCGGCATCGAACAGCGCCGGAAGAGAATCGCCCTCAGCCTCGAAGGCCATATCGGCGACGGCAATCTCATCGAGGAATCGGAAGGTGCCCGACATGGGCGTCAGATGCGCGTGGCCCGTCGTCGTGCCGCCGCGAAAATCGCCCGGACCTGCTCGATCCCGGGAATGGTATGCCCGAACGGCAGCGGCACTTTGCCTTTGAAAAACATACGGACACCGAGCGGCATGACGTCGAGCACGCGTCGCACGTTGAATCCGAGAACCTTGAGCGGCATCAAGGCTTCGTTCAAACGTCCTTCCTGGCGAACCAGATCGACAAATCCGGTGATATGGCGAGCGCCCTCGGCAGAGGTCAGACCATGCCGCAACGAGGACCGGCGCAGTCGAATGATGGCTTCCATCGGCTGAACATCTTTCGGGCAGACCTGCACACACATGTTGCATCGCGTGCAATCCCAGATGCCGTCAGCCTCCTGGAGCGCGGTGAGCCGCACCTGTTTGGCATCCGCCGGTTCGCGCGGGTCCGCCACAAAACGCGCTGCTTTGGCGAGCGCCGCCGGACCGAGAAACCCGCGGGAGACTTCATGGGAGGTGCAGGCGGCCACGCACGCCGCACACATGATGCAGGCGTCCACGTTGTGAAACTGGTAACTGTCCGGCAGCAGGCGCAGTTGCCCCGATGAGCCGTAGCGTTTGGTCGGGTGAGTGATCGGCGTCAGCCAGGGCGTGACCGCCCGGATCTTTTCCCAGAAGGGCGCCATGTCGACCACCAGATCCTTGATGACCGGAAGATTCGGCAAGGGGGCGACGGTGATTCTGCCATGCCGCTCCAGCTCTTTCCGGATCGAGGTCCGGCAGGCCAGCTTTTGGGTGCCGTTGATCAGCATGGCGCAGGAGCCGCAGATGGCTGAACGGCAGGAATAGCGCAGCGCCAGGCGACCGTCGAGTTCGTTTTTGATGCGGATCAACGCTTCAAGCACCGTCATGCCTCGTCCAATGTCGAGGCGGTACTCTTCCTGGTGCGGGTGCTGGTCGGTTTCGGGATTGAAGCGCTGGATCGTGAAGGTGAGGCGCATATCAGCGTCAGGCGTGAAACGTACCGCGTGAAATGAGGAACCGGCGCCCCGTCTCCATTGAGGGGCTGTTCGCCATGGGTCAGCCCAGTTCGAAAACCTTCGGGTAATTGGTCAGATTCCGGCACCCGTTCTTGGTCACGAGCACCATGTCTTCGATGCGTACGGCGCCGAGGCCGGGATAGTAGAGACCCGGTTCCACGGTGACGACATGGCCTTCCTGGAGCAATGAACCGGTCCGGCTGATGCGAGGCGCTTCATGAATGTCCAGTCCCACGCCGTGCCCCGTGCCGTGGAAGTAGCCTTGCATGCGACCATTGACCACCCCGGTCTTATAGCCGGCCTTCTCGAATCGATCACAAATGCCTTGGTGGATGACGGCCCCGTCCGCGCCGTCGCGAATTTTGGTGATGGCCTCTTCCTGCGCGTCCTTGACTGTCTGGTACAGCTTCTTCAATTCGGGTGATGGCATTCCGCGCACCACCGTACGCGACATGTCGGCAAAGTAGCGGGAATCGGCTGATCGCGGAAACACGTCGAAAATGATGCTGCGATGCGCCGGCAGCGGGCCGCTGCCTTCGTCGTGCGGATCGCAGGCCTGCTCCCCGCCCGCCACGATGGTATGTTGGGCGACGCACTCACATTCCATCAAGGCTACGTTGATGAGTTTCTTCACGCGTTCGGACGTCAGGACGGCTCCGTCGAGCCAGAGGACATGGTCGCGAATCTCGGCGCGGCGCAGGCTCTCGTGCGCTGCGGCGACGGCTTTTTCGGTTGCGCGCTGGGCCGCTTCGATGTGCCGAACTTCTTCGTCTGTCTTCACCACCCGGCTTTCATAAAACGGGTCGCGTTTCGTGCGCAGCCGGTACCCCAGTTCCTGGAGTCGTTGCGCATGGAGAAACGGAAAGGTCGGCGGCACGAGAATGTCATGTACTCCGGCGTCCTGTAGGACCAGATGGATGACATCGATATTGCCGGGATCTTTGATGCCCTGTGATTTCGCGCGCCGCTCCAGTTCAGAATAGGACACCACGCGATCGACCGTGGCCTGATGCCGGGCGCGATCCACTTCCAGGTCGCTCATGATCATCAGCCGCTCGCCTTTTACCTCCAGGTAAATAAACGGATCGGGCGCGATGAATTTCGTGGCGTAGTAGAGATTGGAATCGGTTTCGCTGGCGGCGATGAAGACTGTCGCGCCGGGTCCGGGAGTTGTCTTGTGATCGGTGGAATGGCTCATGAGGTTGAAGCAATCAGCTCAATCGGATGCTATCACGCGCTCCGGAGGTGGTCAAGGCGCGGCCGGCGCCGGCGCGGCGGGAACGTCGACGGGCGGGGGCGCAGAGGGCGGTGTCTGAATTTCCAATGACGGATCGAACAGCGGCTCTTTCTCTTCCTGCGGCGAGAGAATGTCGATCGGCAGCATCACCGTGTTCTTCAGCAGATCGAAGGCGAGTTGCGCGACGCCGGTCAATCCGGTGGTAAAGGACTTCATCGGCATGTAGGTCACCTGCGGATCGTCAATCGATCCCTTGACTTGGAACAGGGCCGTCGCCAGGCCTTTTCGATCCCCCGCGACCAATCGTCCGAAGAGTGGAATCGATTTCAAGAACTGCGAGTACGATCCGAAGGGGCTCACCGCCCAGATCATGTCGAGTTGATCGGTGGGCATGTCGTAAGTGCCGACGGCCGAAATTTTCAGCACTGCGCTGTCTAGAATGATGTTTTGTGTTTTGACGAGCCCGTTCTGCACCGTGAGCGTGGCGCTGGCGCGGTTGTATTGCAGGCCTTCCTTTTCCAGATCCACCTTCCCTTGCAGCACGGCGGGCAGATTCAGGATGGAAAGGATTTTCCAAATGGCACGTTTTTCAGTTTTGAGGATGCGCCCATCCTGCAGCACGAGTTCCACTTTGCCGTTGAGCGTGGGCAACACCCCGTGAGGATTGCGCCCATGTCCGCGCATTGCGCCCGTGAGTTTCATATCGCCGGTGACAGGTTGATCGTGCGCGCCAAGTAACTGCAGCAGCGCCTCGGCAGGAATGCCCGTCATACGGACGGAGGTTTCTGTTTCGGCCGGCTCGCCTTTGGGAAGCCGTACGACCATCCGCCCTGCCGCATGCCCGGTTCCCGATTGCGCGACAACTCGGTCGAGATCCAACATGCCGTCTTGAATGGTCAACCGGCCTGACAAGCCTCCGAACCTCAAGTGTTTGTAGAGGCCCTTTTCAATGGTAGCTGTAGCGCTGACCTGACTGGTCGAGGCGAGCGTTTCGAGAAATTCCCGGATCGGCGAGCGATGGCCTTTCGGGATGAGCAGATCCAGGTCCATTTGCGCCGACTCGATTTTGACCGCGATCACCGGCTTGGTCGTCCAATTCTTCAAGGCACCCGACAGGCTCACATCACTGTCCTTGATACGGAAAGACAGTTGTTTGATGTCGGCAATGTTTTTGGAAAACTTCAAGCGAAGGTAGATGTCTTCCACCGCGCCGTCCACGCCCTTGAGCGTCATCAAGCCGTTGGTCAGCGCCAGCCAGCCACCGGCACGCCAGTTTTTCCACTCGGCATCGGAGCCCTTCACGTCCATGGAGACTTCGAGATTGCCGGCTTCAAACCCGCTGCGGTACACCCAGTCGGGAAGACTGGAGACCGATACCGTGCCTGTGGCGAGCGAGGCGTCGATGGAAAACTGATCACCAAGGATGATGCGGCCCTTCAACGGCAGCCGCAATGGAGGCACGACTAGTTCCAGGCGCGAAATCACCAGGCCGATACCTTTGGTGACGTCGGCGTCCATTTCCAATGATGCCGGCGAGCCTAAGGGCTTTTCGCCCAACGTCGGGAGCACGAGTTTGGCTTCATTCAGGCCGATCTCTCCACGCAAATGCGGCGCGCCGGACGGCCCCGAGAGCTGTACTCTGGCATTGACCATGCCGTAGAGCAGGTCGTCGGGAAAGGTGCCGGCCGATACCATTTGTCGCAGCTGCGAGGCGCTACCCTTGGCGCGGATGACAAAGTCCTGAAACACGCTCGGCGTGCCTCCGCTGATCATCCCGTTGAATTGCAGCTGCGCCTCCCCCACGTTGGCGGTGACCTGATCGAACTGCGCGCCGCCGGTTTGCGAGAATACGATACGGCCGCGCATGGCCGTGAGACGTTGCGGCAGCGACGGATTCAGGAGGCTGACCTGTTCGGCCAGCACCTCCCCGCCCGCGAAGGTAATGCCCTCTGGTTTGTCCAGCGGACCGACCAGCCGGAACGTCGGATGGGTCTGGCCTTCGATTTCCCGCGATTGTGCGAGCAGCGAGGTGAGCTTATCCGCGCGAATGGTCTTGGTGAGAAACTTCACGAGATCCGCGGCGCTCATGTCGCCGCTCACATCCAGTTCCATCCAGGGGCCGTCGTCCAGGAACGACACCAAGGCTTTGCCATCCGTGATCTGCAGTGAGCCGTAGGCGCCCGTCACCTTCCCGACCCGGATGCGTCCCGGTTCCACCGACACGGTCGCGGCCAGGTTCTGCGTCGGCACATGATCGTTGCCGATCAGGGCCATCCCCTTTTCAATGCGGAAATCGCCGGTTAACGACAACTGCGGGCTGGGCGCCGTGGCGCCGGTCAGCGTGGCGGAGAGAATTTCGACGGTGCCGCCCAACTGGCGCTGCTCGACGATGGCCGGCAGTTGAGCATGGATCCATTGCGCGGGAATCCTGGTGAAGAGCGAGCGGAGATCGATGGACGGCGCCGCGAAGGTGATGGAAAACGTGGGTTGCGAAGTCAGGAGCCCGGCTAGATTGGCCTTGCCCGTCACGGCCAGTTCATCCACGCGGGCTGCAATTTCGGTCAGCACCACGTCGTACCCGGCGACACCCGGTGCGACGCGAATTCGGCTGTGGAGACTGGCCCCTCCCTGCAGTTGCGGAGGAACCGGCCGGGGCCCGAAGAAGTCCGCCGCTTCCCGCAGGCGAAGATTCGTAGTCTCGATCTCGCCTTCGAATTGAAAGGCGGGCCGAACGGAATACGGCTCCTCGGCCGCCAAGGTCGAAGACGATTCGCTGAGTCCGATGGTGCCGGTGAGCGAGAAGGAAGAGGGCGCGCCATTCGCGGGCAGCGCGGCGGAAATATGCAGGTCCCCTTCCGCCTTTCCCGGATAGACTTTCAGCGCCATCTCGACCGTTTCGAGCTGTGTGGTCCGGACGCCGTCCGGACGCGCCTCGTCCGTCACCGTGATGTGGCCTTTCTGAATGGTCGCTTCACGGATCTGCAACAGGCGGCTGAACATCTGATAGGCCGACTCGTCCTTGGCCGCTGAAGGCAGCCCGGCCAGCACATTCCAATGCCCCGAGCGGCTGCGAATGAGCGTCACGGTCGGTTCATTGAGGAAGATGCGTTTGGCGACGACCTGCTTTTTGAGCAGCGGCAGCAGGCGCAAGACGATATCGATTTCCTTGGCGGAGAAGACGACGTGCGTCGGGTCGTCGTGGCCGTAGATGCCGACGTTGGTCAGCTCCAGGCGAATGCTGGGCAGCACCACGAGCTTGATACGGTCGACTTCGATTTTACGGCGCAGGCTGGTTTCGAGTTGCTGCAGGAAGAAATTCTTGAGGATGTCGACGCCGAACAATTCGCGCGAATAGAGGAGCAGCAGTACCCCCGCGACCACCAGGCCGAGCAGCGACAGCACTACCGTGCGGGGACGAACCCTCACTGACCCTCCTCTAAGTAGAGCAAGCCCGCAGTGTACTGGATGCGTACGCGGGAAATCCATACACAGGCGTGCTTTGAAAGGGTAAAACATGGATGGTGCATGCGAAACATCGCCGTGCCTCGCCTTTCACATTTCAGTCGTGCGTGTCAGGGGCTATAATGCGCCGGCCGCAGAGCGGCGGGATACTGGGGGAATCACGAGTGGGGCTCGACACAGGACCGGCACGACCGCGTTGGGGCATTCTCGCCCTGCTGTTTGCGATCAGCGCCGTCACGTACATGGACCGGGTCAACATTTCCGTCACGGCCCGGCAGATGATGCCTGCCTACGGCCTCACCGATCAGGACATGGGTTACGTCTTTTCGGCGTTCGTGTTCGGCTATGCGCTCTGCCAGATTCCCGGCGGACGCCTGGGTGATCGCTGGGGGGCGCGTGTGGTATTGGCCTGCGCCCTTGTCTGGTGGTCGCTCTGTACG
>DAONAB010000004.1:0-7341 GCA_035400805.1 Nitrospira sp.
GCGCATAGACTTGGTCATGGGTTTGCCTGAACAGCACAATCCAATCAAAGCCGGGAAAATCGCGGTAGCCTCTGGTCGAGGCATACCCCGTCACAACCGAGTACCCGCGGCGATGGTGAACTTCCTCGACAAATCCCGAATGATTCCGGTCGGAGGCCGCTCGGGCTTGGGAAGGAATTTGTAAGATGGCTGGTCCGCTCGTCTTGTCCGCAGAGGCCTGTTTTTCGCTGATAATGGCTCCGTCCCGAGTGAGCAGCACCCAGTCATACGTGTCTTGGCCGTACCGCAGTCTTCCTTCCTGTTCGAAAATCGAACGGAGATTTTCAATCGGGACGAGGCTAGCCACGACTCCCCGAAACTCTCCCCCCGGACCGTAGATCGGTGCCATGAAGCCCACCGCCTTGCGCGGCTGTGACTCGGCCGAAGTAAAGACCGGTACCAATTGAATACTTCCCGACTGCCGGACGGCATCGAAGGCGGTACGATTGATGAGTGAGGCGCCTGGCGCAGCCCCCATGTCGGTGGCCGCGAGGACTGTTCCGTCGGCATCCGTGATACCCAGCCAGCTGTAATACCAATAGAGCCGGTTGTAATGCAGGAGTCTGGCCGTCTTCTCGTTGGTTGTGCCTTCCCGGATCACGCCATCGTTGGCAAACAGTTGGATATCGCCATACCGCTCAAACAGGACGCGATCGACGGTATCTGCGACGGCCGCGGCATTCATGGCAAGCTCGTTCCCTCGCTCCGCGACCAGCATGGCGCGCAGGAAGAATAGGGCGTAGAGCCCCAGCGCGGTGGCGATGAACAAGCAGAGGACGAGAAGGATCGGCAATATGCGTTCCGTCCACCGACTGCTGATATGGAAGGCTGTGGTCTGCATGGTCGTTGTCGTGAACGCGAACATGCCACGTGATCAGAGGGTAAAGCCCTAATAGTTTAACCTGTTCGACAGGGAGATGCACGAAGTGGAAGGGCGCATGGTCCAGACGGCTGTGTTCGATTGACTCCGCATCGGCGCCCGCGTACGTTCGTGGCTAACCTGGGACCGGAGAGGACGGTATGGTGACGATTTCCACACATGTCTCGATTCCTGATGAGGAGATCGAGTTGACGGCTGTGCGGGCACAAGGCGCCGGCGGGCAACACGTCAACAAGGTCTCGTCGGCGATTCACCTTCGGTTCGATATCCGTGCGTCTTCCCTGCCCCCGTTTTACAAAGAGCGTCTGTTGGCGCTGCGGGATCATCGTGTCTCACGTGAAGGGGTGATTATCCTGAAGGCGCAGGATTCGCGGAGCCAGGAGCGGAACCGGACCTTAGCCTTGGAGCGTCTCGTGGAATTGATTCAGCAAGCGGCCATTCCGCGGATACCGCGTCGACCCACCAAACCGACGAAAGGGGCGAAGAGAAGACGGCTGGAGGAGAAATCTAAACGAGGGCAGCTTAAAACTCTGCGCAGCCGTCCAGATGAACACTGAGACGGCTGCAGAAAATAAAAGGGGCGCTTCGGATGAAGCGCCCCTTCGGAGACGAGACGAATCTCGTCATGTATTAGAAGCGGTTGCGTCCGCCGCGGTCACCACCGCCGCCGCCGAACCGACCACCGCCGCCGCCCCCGCCAGAGCGAGCTTCTTGGGGCTTCGCTTCATTGACGGTGAGTTGCCGGCCATCCATGTCCGAACCGTTCAACGCCGTGATGGCTGCCTTCGCTTCTTCTGCCGTGGACATTTCCACGAAGCCGAAGCCGCGCGATTGTCCGGTGAACTTGTCCGTGATCACGCGCGCCGATTCAACGGTGCCGTGAGCGGAAAACAAGTTGCTCAGTTGCGATTCAGTTGCAGCATACGGCAGTCCGCCGACATACAATTTAGTACCCATAGGGGTCTCTCCTTTTGAATAGTGACATTGTCGGCGACACGAGAACAGACATATGAGGGGAATGAGCGGGCCGAAGGCGCGGTGGTAGGGGCGACTTGGGTCTGACTTCCGATCAACTTCTCGGTAACAAACAATATCGGTGATGGGCCATCAAAAAACCGTGATGCTCATGCGGCCCGTCATAAGATCACGCGTCATCCTAACAGATGAATGAGGGGATTGCTACCAGTTTAGAGCCGACAAAAAAAATACTTGGCAGGCGGGACAGAGTCTGAAAACCCTGCACCGGCACGATTCATTTACCGGGGGACGCAGTCCGGAGCGATGAGGCCAGCCCTAACTTCGACAAGGCGTAGATCAGCCACTTCGAGGGATCAAAATTGTACCAGAGCGGTCCGTTGCGATAGTCGCTTGGATAGGTGTGGTGGTAGTTGTGATACCCCTCGCCGAAGGTCAGTAAGGAGACGAACCAGGAATTGCGGCTCGAATCTGACGTGGCGTAGGGTTGTTCTCCCCAGATGTGGCAGACCGAATTGATGCAGAAGGTGGAATTCAGGACCGCAAAGGTGCGGCCGACACCGGCCAGCATGAACCCTCCAATGCCGCCCTGCCATCCGTTGTGGAGGAAGCCAATGACAAATGGTAGCGCCAGGCCGACCAGGACAATGGCCGCATAGTTGCGGTGTTGCCACATGGCCACCGGGTCTTGCATCACGCGGGAGCCGAATCGTTCATCGTTGCAGCGCACAGGGTTGAGGAGCCATCCACAATGGCTGTACCAGAACCCCCGCTTGGCATTGTATGGATCAGCCGGGTCATCACAATGCGCATGGTGACGCAGATGATCAGCCGTCCATTTGGCGCCGGAATTCTGCAGCGCCCAACCGCCGGCCACTAGAAGACAGGCTTTTACCCAATCCGGACATTCGAAGCTGCGATGCGTCAACAGTCGATGGTATCCCACGGTAATGCCCAGGCCGGTAATCAGGTAGAGGACGGCAAACATCGTCCAATCCAGCCAGGAATATCCATAGAGGAAGCCATAACCTGGGACGCAAATCACTGAGCCTGCGACAATCGACCAGAATAGGAGGTAGGTCCAGAATTTATGGTGAACGCGGTGGACAATGTCCGCCGGAACGGGACTCGGGGCAACTTGTTGCATGTCGCTACAATAGTCAAGCGGAAGGTTTTTCGCAAGGGGCCATCCACTTCTACCGGACGCAACGCGAAAGATGGTGCAGGGCCTATGGGGGCGTTGACCGTTCGTCAACCGTCTGCAGCTCGGCGCGTTGATTCGAGTGGGCCGGAGACAGTTCACTGTTAGACCTTGCTCCGGATGCAGATGGTGGCATCACTAAGGAAGGGGGGTTGTATGCCTACTGTGTGCGCATATCGAGGACGAGCGACATCGATGGTGCTTGGTATCTGTTTCGTGATTGGTCTGTCCGGGCTGTATGAGCCGGCAAGGGCCGGATCGGATCCGCCTCCTTCGTCCGGTCAGGATCAACCGACGATATCTTCCGATTCAACTGCTGGCACCGGGAAAGGATCGGAGGGGCAAGGACGGGGAGGTCGTCCAGGAAGGAAGGCCTGTGCAGAGGATGTGAAGAAATTGTGCGCGGGGGTGAAAGCCGGAGAAGGACGGATCATGCAATGCCTGAGAGTGCATACGCAGGAGCTGTCCCCCGCTTGCGCCGACATGATGCAGCAACGAGGCAAACATCGGCCGTAACCATGGTGCGACCTCCCCGCCGGGCGGCGACATGCGCCGCCCGGTCGACTGGTCTCACTGAGCACCGTACTCGCGCTCCATTGTCCCCGTATGATTTCGATATTTTATTTTCGAAGTCCGGCGAGTGCGATACAGTGGCCGTAATACATACGGGAGGGTACGTATGAACGGCACTACGGGGCAGGAACAGTTTTCCGTCGATTTGCGTCAACATCCGCGGTTGCGTGTGCCGGCGCCGTTCGCCTGTTCGTTATCTCGATTGGGCCTGGCCAAATGGCTCGGTCGCGGGGGCGAGGGCATCGGTGTCGTCTTCGATGTGTCGATGCGAGGGGCGAAGGTGATGAGCGAAGCGGTGATCCAGCGCGGAGATCGAGTGGCCGTCAGTCTTTCCCTGCCGAATCAGATCTCGCCGATGACGGTCGAGAAAGCCACGGTGCGCTGGGAGCGAGAGCAGGTGTATGGCCTGGAGTTTGTCGATCTGTCACCGATTGCTGAAATGCGGTTGCGAAAGTTCATCACCCTGGCGACAAAGCCGGCAGCCTAAGGAGCCGGTGCGGTTCGCCAGTTGTCTCCACGGCTAGATCTCTTTTGAGAGGATCGCTCCTTCCAACGCACGTCCACTTTCCCCTAAGACGGGGTGTCGGTTCGTTCTCCTGTCCCTGTCCTTCGAGATTGCGCTCCTTGCTCCGTTTCCCTACAATGGCTGACCCGTTTGGCCATGTCGAATTCACCAGTAAAACATAAGCCGCGCCAGCCGCGCAGCGTCTATCATCCGATGTATTGGCCCACCTGGGTCGGCATTGCGCTCTTTCGCCTGCTGTCCTGGCTTCCCTACCGGGCTCAGCTCGCCTTTGGGCGCCAGTGCGGGCGTATGTTGCACGGACTGCTCACCAAGCGTCGAGACATCGTCCGCGTCAATCTGGCGCTCTGCTTCCCGGAGCAGTCGCCGGAGGAGCGCAACCAAGTTGCGCTCCACTCGTTTGAGTCGATGGGGATGGGCGTGTTGGAAATTGCGATGGCCTGGTGGGCGAAAGATCCCCGGGCGCATTGCGACTGCACGATCAAGGGATTGGAGCATATCCGCGACGCGCTCCGCCAGGGACGAGGCGTGCTCCTTTGCGGGGCACATTTGCACGCGGCCGAACTGGCCGGCCGATTTATGGCGATGGAGCAGCCGGTCGCGATCGTCTATCGGCCGCAGAATGATGTCGTGGCGGATATGGTCGCGAACCGGTGCCGGAGCCGATACTATTCGGAATTGATCCAGCATCGGGATATGCGTGGGATCCTGCGCGCATTGGCCAGGAACCAGGTGGTCTGGTACGCGCCCGACATCGATGCCGGCTCGAAACGGAGCGTGTTCGCGCCGTTTTTCGGGGTGCCGGCGTCGTCACTCACGGCGACGTCTCGTCTCGCCAAGGTCAGCGGTGCTGCGGTCGTTCCCTGCTTTTATTATCGTAGGGCCGATGGATCCGGGTATGACATCGAGGTGGGAGAAGCGCTCGATCATTTCCCCTCCGGTGAGATGATGGACGATGCCACCCGCATCAACCGGTTGATCGAAGGAGCTGTCCGTCGAGTTCCGGAGCAATATTTCTGGCAGCATCGCCGGTTCAAAAGTCGTCCTCCCGGCGAACCACCGATTTATCGGCGGTAGGTCACGCTCCTGGGAACGCGGCCCTGCTTCGTTCGAAGCTCAGGCCCCGTGGCCCGCGAAATCATCAGAAGTATTCGGCGTCTCCCGCCCCCTGCGGTATACTGACGTTGGCTACGTTCATCAGTCGACCGCATCATCGCTCCGCCATGGATCAAGACCACCAGGGTTCTCCCGTTCGCACTGAGCTCCGGCAGCATCGTCGCTGCAGGGTGTCTCAAACCTGCCTGCTGTCATTCGCTCCCTTTGCCCCGACCCTCAGTTTTAATGGCGATGCGGAAGGTGAGGGGATGGTCCTCAATCTGTCGCCCGGTGGATGCAAAATCGGCAGCGACGCCGGGGTGAAGGTGGGGGATGCCATGTCGCTGATTATCCTCCTCCCCGGAGAGACCTGTCCCACGGCGGTCGATCTGGCGCTGGTGCGGTGGGGCAAGGATCTATCTTTCGGGGTGGAGTTCGTCTCGATGGGCACAGCCGAGCAGGATCGATTGCGTCAATTTCTCGCCTCCGCGGCTCTGATCGAGTAGGGGGACGAGTCGTCTTACGGTCGATCCGCTGTGGTTGACCAAGAGGAGTTCAGGTGGCAGAAACAAAAACCCTCCGCAAGTCTCGGCGCGTGGCGACGGATTGTCGTCTTGAATTTTCCGGCGAAGATGAGATCGAGGGTGACGCAGAAGTGTTGGATCTCTCCTCTACCGGATGCATGGCAAAATCCGAACAGGTGATGTCGCCGGGACTTCGTATGAAAATCTCTGTGTTCCTCCCCGACGGACATGAGTGGCCGGTGCGCGTGGAGGAGGCGGTTGTCCGGTGGGCGCGAGGCGGAGAGTTCGGGGTCGAGTTTGTGGTCATGCGTCCGCCGCAACTCCAGCGCATCCAGCAGTTCGTGATCAAGCAACGGCCACCGGCTTAGGCCGCCCTTGACGCCGTTTGTGGCGTTCCCCTCGTCAGTGTCTCGTCCATCTATTCTGCGCTGCTCTACTGCCCGACGTTGGCCGATCCCGTCCCTGACTCGTTGCTTTACGATGGATGGTTCCCTACAATTTCGCCGTCGCTGGCGGCCTCAGGTGCCCAGCCATGCTCGCTGAAGGAGAGGCGGTTCAGAACGGATGATCGAGTGGGTCGGACGCAAGACTATCGCAGGGTTCACCTATCTGGCGGCGCTGGCGACGCTGTTTGCGCAAGCCGTGCTCGATCTCATCATTCCCCCGCGGCAAGGACGCAGGGAAACCCTGCGCGTGTTGATCCGGCAAATTCTCTTCACAGGGGTCGATGCGTTGCCGGTCACTACGGTCATTGCGCTGTTGCTGGGTATCATCATTGTCACCCAGGCCGGCACGCAGCTTCCCAGGCTCGGGGCCGGAGGGCTGGTGGGAAGCATCATCGTGGTCACGGTGATTCGTGAACTCGGGCCACTGGTCACGGCGTTTATTGTCGTCGGGCGTTCCGGGTCGGCTATTGCGACGGAGCTCGGGAACATGTCGGTGACACGCGAAGTCGTCGCGTTGCGGCTCATGGGCATTCCCATCAGCCGGTTTGTCATTATGCCTCGCATGGTCGGCATGGTGCTGTCGATGCTGTGCCTGACGCTGTACTTCGATGTCGTGGCGGTATTCGGCGGCTACCTCGTGGCCGATGCGCAATTGACCATTCCACTCGATGCGTTTGCGGAGAGCGTGATCAGGGCCCTGTCCACGACGGATGTCTTCATGACGGCGATCAAGGGCCTGGGGTTCGGTTCGGCGGTCGCCGCGGTCTGTTGTTATCATGGTCTGGCCGTTCGATCATCCTATACGGAGGTTCCGCAACAAACGACCCGCGCGATGATCAATTCTTTCGTGCTCTGTCTGCTGGTCGATGTCGTCGTGACGGTGCCGTTGTACTTATGAGTGAGGCGGCCATCATCTTTGAGAAGATCCGCGCGCCTATGCTGGGCGGGGATCTGTGTCTGGAAATAGATCTCAGGATTGCCGCGGGAGCATGGGGCGTCTGTGTCGGTCCGAGTCGTGCCGGGAAAAGTTTGATGGTGGAGCTTGCCGCCGGACTTGTCACACCGGAATCGGGACGGGTGTTCGT
>DAONAB010000004.1:7441-8906 GCA_035400805.1 Nitrospira sp.
ATTGCACGGGCGTTGATCTTGGAGCCGGATGTTCTCCTCCTCGATGATCCCGTGGCCGGTTTAGACGCCGACATGGTACTGGGACTCAAGACGTATCTCGACGAGCGGCGGGCGCAGCGTCCGCTGACGGTCCTGGCTGCATTGCGCAGCGGTTCGCCGTTGGTCGAAGCCGCCGATCGAGTGGTGGTCCTTCGCGACGGGCAGGTGGCGGCCGATGGAACTCGTGATGGGGTGCGTGACATGGCCCCGCCGGCGCTGAGGCGGTATGTGGACTAGCGGATGCGCTATTGTCAGATGAAGAGGTGATCAATCATGCACTATTCTCATCGTCTGTCCAACGGGCGGCTGGCGCAGATCGTCGGCACGTTCGTGCTGATCCCCGCGCTGATTCTTGCCGTTGCGGGCTTCTGGATGTCGAGGTCGGAACATCTGTTCGAGTCCAAATATCAGCTCAAGGCCAGCCTGAGCAAGTCCTACGGCCTCGAGCCGGGGGCTCCCGTGGTGGTGTCGGGGATTCGCATCGGGCGGGTCAAGCAGGTAGACCTCAACGATCGCGGGACGGTCGATCTTACGCTCCAGTTATTGGCGCGATATCAGGATATGGTGAAAGAGAATTCCGAACTGCACATCACCAAAAGCGGTGTCGTCGTCGGCCAGACCCAAGTCGATATCGGTATGGGCACCGCCAGTAGTCCCGTGTTGATCGAAGGCGCGACCATTCGGGCCGTGGAACCGAGGGACATCGGCGATCTGCTCAATGAGGTCGAGCCGGTGTTGATGGCCGTGAAGCAAACGCTGCTGCGCGTGGAAACCATTACCCAGGATATGCAGGGTGGCCTGAAGGCCGGCGGGAAAGCACTCGAACAGGTTGCGCTGGCGACCCAGGAGCTCCCGGCGGTCGTCGCTTCGGTGCAGCGGACGATAGCATCTGTGGAGCAGACCGCCACTGCGCTTCCCGCCATGACCGGCTCCATCAAGCGGACACTGAGCATGGTCGATCGCGTCACGGCCGATGTCCAGCAGACCACCGGCCGGTTGCCGGCCATTCTCGACAGCGCGCAATCGACGCTCAGCAGCGTCAAGCGACTCTCCGATTCGGTGAGCGAAGTCAGTCAGGAGCTGGGGCCTGTCATTCACACGGCGGAGACCACGCTGGCCGACATGTCGATTCTGGTGCGCGGGGCCAAACAGACGTTTCCCTTCAATCGGTTCGTGCAGAATGCCGGGCCGACGCCGAAGGAACCACCGCCGTCTTTCCGGGAAGGAACCCAGAGTCTAAGAGGAGATCAGCTGCGTCGATGAGAGCGACAACACCGGGTGGAAGCGTTGCATGTTGCGCCATGACAGTCTATCTGTTGTCGGGATGCGCAAGTCCCCCGCTACCGGCCTCTCCCGCCCCGCCACCCAAGCCCCTGGCCGAGCAGGGTGAATCGTTGCGACGTCACGGCGACCGTTCGCTGATGCG
>DAONAB010000004.1:9006-10393 GCA_035400805.1 Nitrospira sp.
CATCACGCGGGGAGCCTGCAGGAGGCGGAACGGCGATATGAGGAGGCGCTGGAACTGGCCCAGCAAAGAGGCGAGCGCTCAGCGGAGGCGACGCTACGAAATAACCTCGGTCTCGTACGAGAGGCTCGGGGCGAGGTGGAGCAAGCCGCGCAGTTGTTCCGTCAGGCCATGGCCTTGAATCAAGCCTTGGGGAATCTGGAGGCCGAAGCCAGCAACCATGTGAATCTCGGAATGCTGGCCGAAGCACGACGTGACTATGAGGCGGCAGAACGGGAATATGAGCGGGCACTGGAGTTGGACAAAACGGCGGAACAACGCATGGAGATTGCCGCGGATTTACAGCGGCTGGGCCGGATTGCTGAGCGGCGAGGGTTCCCCGATCGAGGGTTGGCCTTTTCGGAACGGGCGTATCGAAGTTACCTGGCACAAGGTGCGTTTGCCCAGGCACGGTCGGCGTTGAATCAGGCAGTGGGTTGTGCGAAAAAAATGGAACGAGCCGGTGATCTTGCGCGCTTGGAGATGGAGTTGACCCGGCTGACCGCTTCGCAGTCCGCGCGGTAGCCGGTTCAGAGTTGTGCCGCCGGTCGCCTATTTGATGGCAACCGCCTTCACTTCCTTGTACGTGGTGTGCCCCTGCAGGACTTTCTGAATGCCGTCCTGGACCAGGGTGGTCATCCCGTCTTCCATACCGGCCTTCAGCATCTCATCGGTCTTCGCTTTGTTCTGGATCAACTTCTTCATCTTATCTGTACCCAGGAGCAACTCATGCAGCGCGACGCGGCCTTTCAGGCCGGTGCGATTACAGGTGTCGCAGCCTTTGCCTCGATAGAGACGGAAGTTGGCATCGAAAGGCACCTTGAGGGTATCCCAATAGTCAGGGCCATACCCTAAGCGCAGTTCTTCATATTCTTCCTTCGACGGCTGATACGCTTCCTTGCAATCTTTGCAGATGCGCCGGGCCAACCGTTGAGCCAGTACTCCCAGCATGGCGTCGGCGAAACTGAATGAGTCGCAGCCCATGTCCAGCAATCGCGTGATGGTCTCCACCGCGCTATTGGTGTGGAGTGTGCTGAGGACCAAGTGGCCGGTCAAGGAGGCTTCGATGCCGGTGTCCGCCGTTTCTTTATCCCGCATTTCACCGACCATGATGACGTCCGGATCGGCCCGGAGGAAAGCGCGCATGGCTGCCGCGAAGGTGAACCCGATCTTGGCGTGCACCTGGACCTGGCGGAGTCCATACTGCGTGATTTCCACTGGATCTTCCGCCGTCCAGATCTTGATGTCCGGGGTGTTGATGTAGCCGAGCACCGAGTGCAGCGTGGTCGTTTTTCCGGATCCGGTGGGTCCCACACAGAGAATGATACCGTACGGTTTTTCTGCGATACTT
>DAONAB010000004.1:10493-22898 GCA_035400805.1 Nitrospira sp.
ACGATGGCGCGGCGATAACTCGGTGGAATTTTCATGTACTCGAAGCAGTCGCCGTCGACCCGGAACCTGACGAGGGTGTCGCGTTTTTCCCCGTAGGGCTCGATGTGAATGTCGGACGTGCCTTGGCGGAATGCATCGGCGATGATCTGGTTCGCCAGCCGCACGATGGCATTGTCGTTTTCGTCGAGTCCCGCGGCGGAGGCGTCCTCCTGGGCTTCGAGCTGGGATTCATTGACCAGTTCGCCGAGAATGTCGGACACATTCTCGTTCATCTTGTTGCTGACGTCGGGGGTTCCGGTCGTGCTGGCCAGGAAGAGCGAGATGTCGCGGCGAAGACTGACGGCAAACCGAATATTGAGCCCGGGGAAGGTGCGCTTGATGTCCTGGACGCGGTCGAGGTCACCGGGATCGTCCGTCAGAATCTCAATGGCGGCGCGGTCCCGCTTGAGCGGCATCCAATGGTTTTTCTTCAGGTAATCGACATTGAGGTTCTTCAGCAATTCGATGTCAACGATGGTGCGCTCGTTGTATTCGATATAGGGACACTTGTGAAAGTTGGCGAGCGATTTGCCGATTTCGGCTTTCGGGATTTTGTATTTCTCGATGAGCAGCGATTCGATATCGGTGGTGCCCTTTTTCGCTTCGGTAAGCGCCACGTCGAGATCCTGCTGTGAAATCTTGTTATTGGTCAGCAGATAGTCAAATTTGGATGGCGGTTTTTTGGACGTTTTTCGAAGCGTGTAGAACGCGGTTCCCAATGCTTTGGCGATCTCCGCGACGCACTCTTCGTCCTTGCGCGTAAAACGCCCGCCGCTTTTTTTGTTGAGGAGTTGAATCACTCCCATCAGATATTTGTTTTCAGCGACGACGGGGTAGGTGAGAACCTGTTTGGTTTTGAAACCGGTATTTTTGTCGTAGGTGGCATCGTGCGTGAGTGCCGGATGAATCGCGCTGAGTTCGATCACGCTGTATGCATCACCGACATTGACCGGGCGGAGGTATTTCGCGCAAAACCCCGCCAGGCTTTGCTCGGTGATCGCCGTGCGCACTTCCTGGATGGTATCGAGATGGGGAATCTTGGAGAAGATTTCTTTCTTTTCTGAGTCCACCACGAAGAGGGTGAGGTCTTCCGCGTCAAAACAGCCGAGGATTTCATGGCGCAGATCCAGGAGGATCTGATCGATGTCGGCGGCGGCGAGGATCTGTGCGCTGATCCGCTTCACCTGTTCGGCGTTTCCGGTTTTGAGAGCGGCATCGCCTACACCAGGCAGCGGAGCTTTGGGCTGCATCAACGTATCTCCAAGCGGGATAAACGGGGAATTCTGGGCAAGGTCGGAAACGCGGTGTCGGCCTGGAACCCTTCGCCGTCAACGTGTTTCGGACGGTGCTGCTTCCGTGTAAGTCAGTGTATCCCAACGCGTAGTCAAGGCAAGCAAAAGGCATTTTCTTTAACCCGGGCGAGTGCCCAAGATTGCGTTTCCTGCTGAGGGGGGGGATGCAGCCAGGGGAATGTTCGAGAACGAGGGACAGCAGTGCCGTTTAGGACGCGGCTTGGAGGAGTGTCGTGAGTGTCGGGATGACTTGATCCGGGGCAATTTTCTTTGTTTCGCCGCTGTGCCGCAGTTTGAGCTCGACCTGTCCCTGCGCTAAGCCCTTTTCTCCGATGACCAGGTGAAAGGGGGCACCGATCAGGTCGGCATCATTGAATTTGACGCCCGCCCGCTCGTCGCGATCGTCCCACAAAACTTCGATACCGGCTTGTTGCATCGTCTGGTAGAGGGAGTCGGCCAGTTGGGTCACCGGCTCAGACTGACTCAGCGGCAGCAGGGTGACGTGAAAGGGGGCGATCGGAATCGGCCACTTAATGCCCTTGGCGTCGTGATTCTGTTCGACCGAGGCGGCGGATACGCGGCTTACGCCGATGCCGTAGCAGCCCATGACGGCGAGTTGTTCCTGCCCTTGCGCATCCAGAAAGGTGGCCTTCATCGCCTGGCTATATTTCGTCCCCAGCATGAAGACATGGCCGACTTCGATACCCTTTGCTGTCTTCAGTATGCCGTCTTTGCGCGGCGAGGTATCTCCGGCTTGCGCATTGCGGAGATCGGCGAACTGAGCGACGGTGAAATCACGCTCCGAGTTCACATCGATGAAGTGGGTGTCCGCCTGATTGCCGCCGACGACAAAGTTTGCCATGGCCTTTACCGCCCAATCGGCCATAATTCGAATCTGCTTCAACCCGACTGGTCCAGCAAAGCCGACGGGTGCGCCGGTCAAGCCGGGAATGAGCTCCGGCGCAACGAGTTCGATATCAGTCGCACCGAGGAGGCGCTTGACCTTGATTTCGTTCACGTCATGATCCCCGCGAACCAGGATGGCTACGGTTTCTTTGCCGGTGGTATAGAGCAGTGTCTTGACGAGTTGAGAGGGCGCAATGTTCAAAAACTTGGTGACTTCTTCCACCGTCCGTCGACCCGGAGTGGAGACGGCAGTGAGCGGACGAGGCGCCGGCAAAGCGGACTCCTCTGGTGGAAGGACCTCGGCGCGTTCGACGTTGGCGGCGTAGGTGCCTCCCTCGGCGTACACAATAGTTTCTTCACCGGTTTCCGCGAGCACCATAAATTCGTGGGAAGAACTGCCTCCGATCAGGCCGGTATCCGCTTCCACAGGACGGAAAGTCAGTCCGCAACGATCGAAGATGCGGTTATACGCGTCGTACATTTTCTGATAGTTCAGCCTGGCTCCGGCTTCATCGCGATCGAAGCTGTAGGCATCCTTCATGATGAACTCGCGGCCGCGCATCAAGCCAAAACGCGGGCGGATTTCGTCACGGAATTTCGTCTGGATCTGATAGAAGTTCAGCGGCATTTGCCGATAGGACCGCACTTCCCGGCGGAAGAGATCGGTAATGACTTCTTCATGCGTCGGGCCCAGGCAGAAATCACGTTCGTGCCGGTCCTTGAACCGGAGGAGTTCCTTGCCATAGAAATCCCACCGTCCGGTTTCACGCCACAATTCTGCGGGGGAGGCGACGGGCATGAGGACTTCCTGCGCGCCGGCGCGGTTCATTTCTTCCCGGACGATGCGCTCAATCTTCCGGAGGACGCGCAGTCCAAGCGGAAGATAGGTATAGATGCCGGCGGCGACTTTTCGGATCAGCCCTGCGCGCAGCATGAGGCGATGGCTGACCGTTTCAGCCTCGCCCGGATCTTCGCGTAATGTTGGAATGAGAGTTTCGGAGACGCGCATGTGGGACTAGGGAGAAATCAATCGCTCGATGTCGTTCCAGAAAGCGAAAATCATAATGCCGACCAACAGCACCAATCCTACCTGTTGTGCCAGTTCTCGCTGCCGATCTTCAAGTGGTTTTCGTCGAATGGCCTCAATAAAGAAAAATAATAGATGGCCGCCGTCCAAAATGGGGATGGGCAGAAGATTGAGGACACCCAGGTTGATGCTCAGCATCGCCATGAGAAACACCAGACTCGAGGTGCCCTGTTCGGCCGCATCTCCGGCTGTTTTGGCAATGGTGAGCGGGCCGCCGATATTCTTGCGGGAAATATCTCCGGTAATGATCTTGTAAATCCCGACTACCGTGAGTTCGGTCCAGCCCCAGGTCGCCTGCGCACCCAGTAACGGAGCTTTCAGCGGATCGTTTGTTTGCAGGATGGTTTGATTCTGCGCGGAGATGCCGATTTTGCCGACTTCGGCCGGTTTGCCGTCGATCGTGGCCTTTTCACCCATCGGCGTCACGGAAACAGACTGTGCGGCTCCGCCTCGTTGAATGTCAAATTGCAGGGCATGGTTCGGATTTTCCCGCACCAGTGACGTCATTTGCGACCACGTGAAGATGTCATGCCCGTCAATACGGACGACACGGTCGCCGGCAGCCAGGCCCGCGGCTTGTGCGCGTGATCCCGGAATCACAGCCGTAATGACCGGCGCGCGTTCTTCAATGCCGAGTTGAAAAATGGTCGTCGCCTTGCCGTTGTCCTGGACAGTGGTCTTCGTGGGGGTGACGAGCACCGTTTTGATCTGCTGCCCGCGGGTAAGGTCCAACGTGAGTTGCTTCCCATTGCTCTGGGAGATGTACTTCAGCAGTTCGGCGTTGGTCGAAATTTCTTTCTCATTCACCCGGATAACCCGATCACCAGGCTTCAGGCCCGCCTGATCGGCGGGTGATCCTGGGAGCACGGCTTCGATTTCAGGAATAATGTCCTTAAAGCTTGGCACGGGCAGGGTATAGCCGAGCCCGATGTAGGCCGTGTAAATCAGATAGGCGAGGATGAAGTTGAAGATCGGTCCGGCCGCGACGATGAGTGTCTTCCCCCACAGGGATTGGTGCACAAAGGCCCGTCGTTTGTCTTCCGGCGTCAGCGGTTCATGTTCGTCCTCTCCAAAGAGCTTGACGTACCCGCCGAGCGGAACGATAGAAAGCAGGTATTCCGTTTCACCGATTTGCCGTCCGAAGATCTTCGGCCCGAATCCGAGCGAGAACTTCAGCACCTTGACCCCGACCCAGCGCGCGGCTAAGAAATGCCCTGCTTCATGGAAGGCGACGAGCACGCCCAGGACCACCAGGAACGGAAGGGCCCAGTGAGTCAGCATCGACACCACGTCAGGGGACCAGGCAAAGGTTGTTCCCACAACAACACTCCTTAGGTTCAGGGTATTACCGCGTCAAGGTATGCACGAGGGACTCGGCTTTTTCCCGAGCCCAGCGATCAGCTTCAAGCGCATCATCTAAACCGTCGATCGGTCGCGGCTGGTGAGCCTCCATTGTACTCCGAATAATCTCCGGAATATCGAGAAAACGGATTCCGTTCTGCAGGAAGGCTTCCACGGCCACTTCATTCGCGGCGTTCATCGTGGCCGGCATGGTGCCGCCGATGCGCAACGCGTCATAGCCCAGTTGCAAACAGGGAAAACGATCATGGTCCGGCTTGAAAAAGGTCAAGGTGCTCACTTCAGTCAAATCCAGCGACGGCAGCTCCAAAGGCATCCGTTCAGGATACCGCATCGCGTAGGAAATAGGGGTGCGCATGTCAGGAAGGCCCAACTGCGCGATGACGGAGCGATCTCTGTATTCTACCAGAGAATGGATAATGCTCTCCCGATGGACCAATACCTCGATCTGACTTTCAGGAATATCGAAGAGCCAACGCGCTTCAATGACTTCCAGCCCCTTGTTCATCAGCGTCGCCGAATCGATGGTGATTTTCGAGCCCATTTTCCAGTTGGGGTGCTGCAAGGCTCGTTCAGGGCTGACGTCCTGTAATTGCTCGCGAGAAAAGCCCCAGAGGGGTCCCCCGGAGGCGGTGAGGACAATGCGTTTGACGTCCTCGCGCCTATGCCCTTCGAGGGATTGGAAGATGGCGCTGTGTTCACTATCGATCGGGAAAATGCGCACGTGATGTTTGTGGGCTTCCGCCTGCATCAAGGCGCCCGCCATGACCATCGGCTCTTTATTGGCGAGGGCGATTTGTTTGCCGGCTCTGATCGCGGCCAGCGTCGGCAACAGCCCCGCGCCGCCCACGATAGCCGAAATGACCAATTCGGCCTCCGGGGATTGGGCCACCTGGGAGACCCCTTCGTTGCCTGAGAGAATGGTCACCGGGAGGTCCGTGCACCGTTGCCGCAATTTCTCCGCGGCGGCCTCATTGGCCAGGGCCGCAAAGGCGGGACGGAAACGGCGGATTTGTGCTTCAAGTTTCTCGTCATTCGAGCCGGCGGTCAGGCCGATGACGCGAAACTCCTGTGGAAACCGATCCACGATATCGAGCGTGTTCGTGCCGATTGAGCCGGTCGAACCGAGAATGACGATGTTCTTCATGGCATACTCCAGAGCAGGCAACCCGTCACCCGTTACACGGTCGTGACGAGCGCGACATAATAGTAGTAAAAGGCCGGTCCAGTGAACAAGAGGCTGTCCAGGCGATCCAGCATCCCTCCGTGGCCGGGAATCAGCGCGCCGGAGTCTTTAAATCCCGTGCTTCGCTTCATGGCCGATTCCGCCAGGTCGCCGATGAGGCCGGCGAGGGTGAGCATCGCGCCGAGCACCAGGCAATCGACCAATGAGAGGCCGGGAAGGAACCAGGCCTGCGCCACGACTGCGCCCAGACAGGCCAGGAGCATTCCTCCCGCCAAGCCCTCGTAGGTTTTTTTCGGGCTGACCACCGGCGCCAGCGGGTGCCGTCCCAGGGACTTTCCTGCGATATAGGCGCCCGTATCGGCCGCCCAGGTCACCAGGACGACGAAGAAGATCAGCAAGGCACCGTCGGGCAATGCTCTAATCAGCAGGAGGTAGCCCAGCAAAAGTCCGATATAGAGAGCACCCATCACCAGCACCATGCCGTCCGTGAGCGAATCGCGCAGGGCTTTTCCGGAGAAGAGGGGCATACAGAGCGCCAGCCCGACCGTCGCGATCAACACGGTACGGTCCGCCACGACCGTCGGCCACTGAATGCTGCTCAACAATAAGCCGGTTGCGGCAACTCCGGCCCAACTCCACCAGGGCCACGGGGCCTGGGCCAAATGGAGCCGGTAGAACTCCGCTACGGCCAGCATCCCGGAGAGGGCGACCAACCCGAAGAAGGCGATTGGCCCGAGGTCGTGCACCAGGAAATAGAAAATCGGCAGAAACACGACCGCGGCCATCACCCGGCGAACGGTTTCCGAGGAGGAACGTGGTCGAGCCTTGTCCACCGTGGATGACATCGGCTCCTCGCACTGGCATGCTCCCGGTTTCACCACGAGAAGACTAGGAGGAGACGCTACTGAACACTCGGCCGAAACGGCGCTCACGCCGCTGGTATTCGATCAACGCGACCAAGGTTTCGCGTCGACGGAAATCCGGCCAGAGAGTCGGGGTGAAGTAGAGTTCCGTATAGGCCAGTTGCCATAACAGAAAATTGCTGATGCGGGTTTCTCCGCTCGTGCGGATCAATAAATCCGGGTCGGGAAGGTCGTGCGTATACAGGGCCTGTTGCATGGCTCGTTCATCGATCTGGTCGAGAGACAGTCGCCCCTCTTGCACCGATCGCGCGAGCTCCTTCGCGGCATCGGCCAGTTCCGCGCGGCCACCGTAGCTAAGAGCGACGTTCAGGATCAACTTATCCAGATGCGCCGTTTCCTGTTCGGTTGTACGGACCCAGCGCAGGGCAGACGGCGGCAACGAGGTGACCCGGCCGATGGTCTGGAAGCGCACGCCTTTTTCGACCAGACTGGAACGTTCAGTGGAAAGATAGTGTTCCAGCAGTCCCATCAAGGCCGTGATTTCCTGGGCCGGCCGGTTCCAATTTTCTTGAGAAAACGCGTAGATGGTGAGCACCTTGATGCCGAGGTCGAGCGACAACGAGATCAATTCCCGGACAGACTTAATGCCTTCCTGATGACCGGCTATACGGGGTAACCCGCGCAATTCTGCCCATCGACCATTGCCATCCATAATGACGGCCAAATGTTTCGGCAGCAGGTCAGGGTCGAGTTGCGAGAGCAGATCGGAGTCGGGTGCAGGCTCGATATCGCGGGATCGAGGATCGCTCATGGAACGGCGTGGGCACCTTTTCTTGTAACGAGGTGAATCCTCAGACAGGTAACGCGAGTCTAGCGTCGGGGTAGAGGAAAGTCAAACAATATTTCCTAATTTCGCTGTATTTGCATGTGGTTCGAGAGCGTTTACATTGCGCCATCCGAAACGAGTACGTTATACTCACGCACCGCACGAGAGGAGTTATCCATGTCCACTAACGAGTCCGGCGCGCTGGCGCGTTTCGGGGTCACGGATCGAGAAATCGAAGAAGCGCTGGGACGGGTGAAAGTCTCCGCCGTCGACTACGCCGACCTCTATTTCGAATATTGCCAATCAGAATCGGTCTCCATGGAAGAGGGGATCGTCAAGCGCGCGACAAAAAGTGTCGGGCAAGGGGTGGGCGTGCGGGCGACGGCCGGTGAGAAAACCGGATTTGCCTACTCCGATGAACTCACCGCCAAGGATTTGAACATCGCTGCCGATACGGCACGCTATATCGCCAATTCAGTTCAGGGCACCGCCGCCGTTCCCGTCACCCATCGGCCGGCTCCGGCTCGAGATCTGTACCCTCACGACCGCGCCACTATCGAAGTCGCCACCCGCGACCGGGTGACGCTCTTAAATGCCATCGATGCGGAAGCCAGACGGTATGATCCCCGGATCAAGAACGTCATGGCCGCCTACAATACCGAATATAAAGTGATGTTGGTCGCGACGTCCGACGGGCTTATGGTCGGGGATATTCAACCATTGTCCAGGCTGCAGGTCACCTGCATTGCGGAAGAGAACGGGAACCGGCAGGTGGGCACCTTCGGCGGGGGCGGCCGCATTGGGTTGGACTATTTTCAGAACGATCAGCGATATCTGCACTTTGCCCGGGAAGCGGCACGGGAAGCTATCCTGAATCTCAGTGCCGTCGACGCGCCGGCCGGTGTCATGCCGGTGGTACTCGGCGGTGGCTGGCCGGGGATTTTGCTGCACGAAGCGATCGGCCATGGGCTGGAGGCGGATTTCAATCGTAAGAAAACCTCCGCGTTCTCGAACTTACTGGGGAAGAAAGTGGCGTCCGATGTGTGCACCATCGTCGATGACGGCACACTTCCGTTCCGGCGCGGTTCGTTGAATGTGGATGATGAAGGCACCCCGACCAGCCGTACGGTCCTGATCGAAAAAGGCATTCTACGCGGCTATATCACAGACAAGCTGAATGCCCGCCTCATGGGCATTCCGGTAACCGGCAACGGGCGGCGAGAAAGTTATCAGAGCGTGGTGCTGCCGCGAATGACCAACACCTTCATGCTGGCCGGCGAATCCGATCCGCAAGACATCATCAAGTCGGTGAAGAAGGGCCTCTATGCCGTGTCGTTCGGCGGTGGGCAGGTCGACATTACCAACGGTAAATTCGTATTTTCCGCCAGCGAAGCCTATCTCATTGAGGACGGGAAAATTACCCGGCCGGTGAAGGGCGCCACGTTGATCGGCAGCGGTCCGGACATTTTGAAGCAGGTCTCCATGGTGGGGCATGATTTAAAGCTCGACGAAGGGATCGGCACCTGTGGCAAGGAAGGGCAGTCGGTTCCGGTCGGCGTCGGACTGCCCACCATACGCATCGACGAAATCACCGTCGGCGGGACGAAGGCATAACCATGACACGCATGTTGGGCGAACAAGACTATACGAATGTCGCGCAGGATCTGCTGGCAAGAGCCTCGAAACAGGGCGCGACGGCGGCGGACGTCATGGTGGCCGACGGAGAAACTCTTTCGGTACAGGTCAGAATGGGGGCCGTCGATCGATTGACGAAAGCGCGTGAAAAGCGGATGGGATTGCGGGTCTTTTTTGGCCAGCGGTCCGCCAGCGCGTCAACGTCCGATTTCTCCCGCGAGTCGCTGGAACGGTTCGTTCAGGAAACCTGCGCCTTGGCGCAAGCGGTGGTGGAGGATCCTGTGTCCGGCCTTCCCGAGCCGGGGCAATGTGCCACGGAATTTCCTGAGTTGCACATTCACGATGCCACAAAGTTGCAGACGGACGAGCAGATTGCCCTGGCGCTTCGCGCCGAACGCGCGGCATTTGCCGCGGACCCCCGCATTACCAACTCGGAAGGGGGCGAGTGCGATTCGTCGTCCGGCCGGATCATTCTGGCCAACAGCCACGGATTTCTCGGCCAGTACGCCAATAGCAGCTTTTCCCTGTCGGTCTCGCCGATTGCATCGGATGCGGCCGGTATGCAGCGTGACTATTGGTATGGCGTGAATCGATCTTTCGCAAAACTGGAGAGTCCGGAAGCCATCGGGCAGGAAGCCACCAGGCGGACTGTCCGGAAATTGGGCGCGCGCAAAGTCGCGACGTGCCGGGTACCGGTCATTTTTGATCCTGAAGTCGCCGGCAGCCTGCTGAGCCATCTGTGTAGCGCGCTCTCGGGATACGCCTTGTACAAGGGGGCGTCCTTTCTCATCGGGCAACTCGGCCAACAAATCGCGCCGGACTTTGTGACCATTTATGACGATGGGCGGATGCCCGGCGGTCTGGGCACGCGCCCGTTTGATGGCGAAGGATTGCCGACAAGGAAGCAGGCCGTTGTGGAACGTGGTCGATTGAACAGCTATTTGCTGGATACCTATTCCGGCAAAAAACTGGGACTGCCCTCGACCGGGAACGCGGCGCGCAGCATCGGTGAAAGCCCCTCCGCGGGGCCGACGAACTTTTACATGGTGCCGGGTACGGCCAGGCCGGAAGACATTCTGGCGACGGTCAAGCAAGGCCTGTATGTCACCGACCTGATCGGCTTCGGCATCAATATGGTGACCGGCGACTATTCCCGCGGGGCGAGCGGGTTCTGGATCGAAAACGGCGAGTTGACCTATCCGGTTGAGGAGATCACCATCGCGAGCAATCTGAAGCAAATGTATTCGACCATCGAGACTATCGGGTCGGATCTGGTGTTCCGTGGACGCATTGCCAGCCCGACGGTGAAAATCGCCGAAATGATGGTGGCGGGGAATTAGCGACAAAGGGGGATCGGTGATGCAACGATTGATGGCCTCAATGCTCGGTGCTCTGTTGACGATTCCCACGGTCGGCATGGCGTCGGAATTCCAGGTGACCAGTCCTACGATCAAGGATCAGAGCACCATCGGTAGCGAACACGTGTTCAATGGTTTTGGCTGTACGGGCCAGAATGTTTCGCCTGCCCTCCGATGGGACCATGCTCCGAAAGATACGAAAAGTTTTGCCGTGACAGTGTATGATCCCGATGCCCCTACCGGAAGCGGCTGGTGGCATTGGCTCGTCTTCAATCTTCCACCGAGCACCACCGGCTTGCCGGAGGGTGCGGGAAGACCTGATAGCGCCGGCGCTCCCGAGGGCAGCATTCAAAGCATGACCGATTTCGGACAGCCGGGCTTCGGAGGGCCATGCCCACCGCCGGGAGATAAGCCGCATCGGTATATCTTTACGGTCTTCGCGCTGAAGGTCGATCAGTTGCCGCTCAAGAAGGACGCGTCCGGGGCAATGGTGGGGTATTATCTCACTCAGAATGCCATCGGAAAAGCATCGTTTACCGGGATGTATGGGCGATAAGCGGGCAATCATCAGAACATAGTAAGGAACACATCATGGCTCTTGATGCCGAACTGGGAAAAATCATGCTGCAGTTGATCACGTCGCGATACGAGGATCGACATTGGCGCAAAAAAATCGAAAAGACGCTCAGTTTGCCGCACAGCGGTGTCGGAGACGAACGTCAGCAGCAGATGTTCTTGTATCTGAAGCTGAATCTCAAGGCGTACAAGTCCAGGCGAGCGGACCCAGACGACTGGATTTTGGGTGGATATGCCACGAAGGAAGTCATCGATCGGGCGAAGTTTCAGCCGCATCTGGTTGGACAGGACATCACGGCGGAGGATGTCTCGTTTCTCGGCGTGGATCCGGGGCCGGAAATCGATGAAGCCTGGTGGGAAGAGATGCTGGTGGCCTGGTTTGGTGCACCGGAGGAAGAGGAAGAACCTGAGTCGGCCGAGGACGCGGCTTCATCCGAAACCGCTGCTGAAAGCCATCCTGCCCGAACCTGAACGATCTTCGGCGTCCAGCCGCCTTGCCTGTTCGGCAAGGCGGCTGGAACCGGCCCCCTGTTAAGATCCGAACAAATCCATTTGCTGTGCAGCCGCAGGCGGACGCTCGATGTCGAGTGTGCGCGGAGTGTCAGGACTGTTCTGTTCCGTCGAGGGAGCAGCCTGACTGTGCCGGGCCAGAAACTCTTTCAACTTCTGAAAATCTTCTCGCAGAGGCGGCAGCATGCTGCTTTGGTGCAGGGCCGCAGCGGGATGGAGGAGAGGGAACAGCACAAACTCCTTCAGATAGAAGGCCTGCCCGCGCACGCGCGTAATGCCCACTTTTCGTTCCAGCAGTGTCTGTGTGGCCCAGTTGCCGAGTGAACACACCAACTTCGGTCGAATGAGGGCGATTTGCTTCAGCAGAAATGGTTTGCAGGTGTCGACTTCCGGTGGCTCCGGGTCGCGATTATTGGGCGGGCGGCATTTGATGACGTTGGCAATGTAGATATCCGCACGGGAGAGTCCCACCGATTGCAGGAGTTCGTTGAGCAATTGCCCCGCCGCGCCGACGAACGGCTCCCCCTTCTGGTCCTCGTGAAAGCCCGGCGCCTCGCCCACAAACATGACGGACGCCTGCGGGTTGCCGACGCCAAATACGACCTGACGTCGGCCTAATTTCGCGAGCGGGCAACGCTGGCAATCGTGAAGCGAGTCGGCGAGTTCCTGCAGGGCGATGTGCGGTGAAGACATGACAGACGATCTCGCGTGGAGCGACGAATCTTAGTCGCGCCCTCGAGGCTTGTCAACGCTGGTGGTACGTGAGGG
>DAONAB010000004.1:22998-27078 GCA_035400805.1 Nitrospira sp.
CCGCGAGGCGAACGAGTTCCTCCGTGGACTGTGGCAACAGACTCGGCTCGCCCACAGCCTGAGCCCAGACCACTGAGGTCTGTTCGTGCCGTTCCTCCTCGGGGTGCCGGATCATCCAGTGAAATGTTTTCCCTTCGAGGAGAATGAGCTGGGTTTGCCGGGTTGGCTGGTCAAGGTGCAGGCGCACGACCACGAGCGGGGATTCGCTCAGTCGGCTGAGTTGCTGGAAATAGGCGTAGTGGGTGACCACCCGTTCCGGCAGAAGCGGTGTCAGCCGTTGGGGCGGAAGCGCAGAGAGATACCAGTCGGCGGTCAGCCTGGTGCGATCCGCGAGTTCTACTTCTGTGACGCGGTTGTGGGAGAAACGCATCTGGGTCACCGTCGCATTCAATTTCACGCGAACACCGAGCCGGTCGAGTTCTCTCGTCAATGGCACCAGCAGAAATGAATCCACGCCTTGGGGCGGCACGATCAACTTCGTCGCGCGTGCCCCGGTCAAAAAACAACGCCGTAGGGTGCGCATAAACAGGCCGGCGGAGATGTCCTCCAGCGCGGCTCCTAATAAGAGCCTGGCAAGGCTGTTCCAGACCCCGTGCCGGGCGGTCTCCGATTGCCCGATGCTCGTGAGCCATTCGTCGGCCACACGCGAATCGAGATCGTTCGGCAAAGGAGGATCCTGTTCCCACGTTCGTTCGAGAAACGAGAGCAGGTGCCAGCGGTCGCGCATGGATAGGCCTTGAAACAGTGTGGTCCCGAGGAGGGTGTTCAGCGGGGAGGGGAGGGGAAGGTGGAGGAATTGGATACGGGCGCCGGTAGATTGGAGAAATTCCAACGGAGTATGTCGGAGCGATCGGGTGACGCTGTCCTGCCCCAGGGTCTTGATCAATGACCAGGTGGCGCCGTGCGCCTCGAGGAGAACGGGCGGCGGCGCATGCCACATTCGGCCGCCAAGATGGGCGCCTTGCTCGACCACCGTCACGGAGTGCCCCTGAGCTGCGAGCGACAGGGCCGCGGTAAGACCGGCGATTCCGCCGCCCAGGATGAGCACCGATTGGCTCATGGGGTGGATGAAGGAAGTCGGGAACGCAGCCAGACTCCGGCCGCCACCGCCAGGCGGTGGCTGGGTGCCAGGGTGACGCGATCACCCAGCACGCGATAGCCGGACTGCTCGATGCGTTGGAGGATCCGGCTGTAGACGCCGCGCATGATTTCGGCCACGGTCAAGGCCTGGCGTTCTTCGCGTGGCAGTGATTCGAGGGCGCGCGCGGCTTTGGCATAAAATTCCTTTGCGCGGCCGACTTCATACATCATCAGTTCGGTAAATTCCGGCTTATACCGGCGGTGGAGCAGATCTTCTTCCCGGTAGCCGAAACGCGCAAAGTCTTCCTGCGGGAGGTACACGCGCCCGCATTCGGCGTCGTTGCCGAGGTCGCGCAGAATGTTGGTCAGTTGAAACGCCATGCCGAGATTGACGGCATAGTCCTGCGCGCGCGGCGACGTGGTGCCAAATACGTGGAGACAGATCAGTCCCACGACCGAGGCCACGCGATAACAATAGAGCGAGAGCTGCTCGAAGGTGGCATATCGAGTCGTCGTCAGGTCCATCTCGACGCCCTTGATCAATTCCTCGAAATAGGCCTGCGGAATGGACAACTCGCGGACGTGTCGCGCGAGACTGACGGTGACCGGCAATGTCGGCGTCCCGTCATAGGCCGCGGCCAGTTCCCGGCGCCAGCGTGCCAACTCGTCTTGCGGATGGCTGCCGGGTGGCGGCTCATCGACGGCATTGTCCACCTCCTTGCAGAAGGCGTACACGGTATACATGGCGTCGCGACGGGCTTTCGGCAGGAAGAGGAAGGAGTAATAAAAATTGCTCCCGCTCTTTTTCGTCAGGGTCGTGCAATAGGTTTGCGCTTCAGTCGGTGTCATCATCGTGTCATCGGTGCCGGACTGTCGTGGGGGGTGAGTTGCTCAATGGTCGGGGGAAGACGATGGTTCACAGCGGCCGGATAAAAGATAGCGGCCAGCTGTTCAACGCCATCGATAAGTCGTGGGCCCGGACGGCTGAAGTACGACAGTGCATCGACCAGATAGACCTGTCCCCGCTGGACCGCAGGCAGCGCCTTCCATTGGGGAAGGTCCGTGATCGTCGTCAGTTCGGTCCTCGTGCGCGCGATGGTAAATCCACACGGCATCAGGACGATCACGTCGGGAGCGGATGCGGTCAGTGTATCCCAGTCGATTCGATGAGATGCGGTGCCGGCTTGGGTTAAGGCATCGATTCCGCCTGCCGCTTCCACCATGTCGGGCACCCAATGCCCGGCTGTGTAAAGTGGAGAGAGCCATTCCAGGCAGGCGACTCTGGGTCGTGTCGATGCAGTCGCCACCATCTTTCGCACGGCATCGAGTCTGCCACGAAGCCGGGCCGCCAAATGTGCTCCGGCTTCTTGTCTCTCCAGAGCGATTCCCAGCAAGGCGATGTCTTGGAGGATATCGTCAAGCCGTCGCGGATTGAGGGTCACCAGGCGTGGCGGCGGGTCAAGCTTGGCGAGGACTGCCGTCAGCTGTGACGGTGTAATCGCACACACATCGCACAGGTCCTGAGTGATGAGCAGTTCCGGCTTGGCGGCCAGAAGCCGCCGTTCGTCCAGCTCATACAAGCTCTCGCCGGATGAGAGCATGGTGCCTACTTGCGCATCGATCTGCGCGCTGGACAGTGCCTGGCTTTCGATACGCGCGCGGACCATCACGGGAATGTCGGGCAGGTGAGGAGGGAAATCACATTCGTGACTGAGGCCGATCAGTTGGTCGGCGAGTCCCAGCGCCGCAACAACTTCCGTCGCTCCGGGTACCAGCGAACAAATTCTCATAAACGGCCTTGAGCCGGTTCCCAGAGGCGTGATCGTAGGTCTGAGAGTCTGGTGTCCGTCAATGAATGGGTGATGGCATCCGCCTCGTCGAGATCCTGCACCGTGTGGGTATTGGCGACCGCAAGCACTTTCATGCCGGCCGCCCGCGCGGCCCTGATGCCGGGCAGGGAGTCTTCAATGACCAGGCAATCGCCCGGAGTTAATGCCGGTTGTGACGGTTGCCGATTCAGCGCGGCCATGGCGTGGAGGAACGGCTCCGGCGCCGGTTTTCCCCGCGTCACGTCCTCGGCGCTGGTGATATGGAGAAAGGCTTTGCGAAGCCCGGCTTCTTCGAGAATCAATTCGATTTCGTTCCGCAGCGCGCCCGAAGCAATGGCGAGCGGATAGCGGGCGGCGGCATCATGCACCAACTCGCGCACGCCGGGGAAAATAGCCAGATGTTCTTTGACGGCGGACAGATACGCCTGGGCCTTGCGGTCCATCAATTCACTCAGGAGTGTGGGCGAGGCCTGTCGCTGGTGTGACTGCAATGCGGCCAGAAAGCAGCCGCGATCGTCAAAGCCGAGGTAATCGGTGTAGTACTCGGTTTCGGTCAGCGCGATATCGATGCCGGCGAGAACCTGTCGAAGAGCCGCGAAATGCAGCGGCTCGGTGTCGGCAATCACCCCGTCGAAATCAAAAATGATGGCGCGTAGGTCGCTCATAGTTCCGAGTCTGTCCTTATGCGTAGATCGTCTGAGACCGGTCTGCCGATTGTGCGGGAGCGGTATTATAGCAAGGGCGGCCGGGCAAAAAAAGACGACGGCCCGTTCCTGAGGGAACGGGCCGTCACATACGAAGCGAGAAACAGGGTGATGCTTAGCGTTTCAGTCTGAGACTGCGTTCAGGAATCCACCCTTTTCGGCCGTCCTGGGTTCGCACGGCGTAGACCCAGGTGTTTTTCTGGTATTCCCCGTCCAGGATCGTGAGCGTGGTACTGGGCGGCACGGTGATGCTGGTCTTGGTGCCGACCGAATCGGCAAACAGAGGCACGGGAGACTTAGGTCGGCTCGGAGTGGCGATGACCATCACTCGTTGTCCTTCCGCATACAACGGCCCGGCAACTCTCACGGGCGCCGGAGCCGGTTGCATCGCGGGCGCGGGAGCAGGCACCGCCGCAACGGGTGCTGGTGCCGTCATGGGAGCCGGCGCTTCTACGGGAGGAGGGGGT
>DAONAB010000005.1:0-11857 GCA_035400805.1 Nitrospira sp.
CGACTTTTTCGGTTCCATGGGCGGTCCGAATCGACGCGGGCCGAACGGTGAACCGAAAAAGTCGTCCATTTTTCCTCGTGGCCGAGTGTGGTCAGACACCTCTTCCGTACCGCTGGTGGTGATGTTGACGACAGCTGGTGTGACCGCCTTGGCCACATCGGCGAATCCGGCAGCGGGCAAGGCGCCGGTCGGCGCCATCGGGCGTTCCTCTGCGACGGGCGATGGATTTGAGGCGTGAGACGATGACAGCGGAGTGTAGCTCCAGATTAACCCCGCGCTGACGGCGGCAATACCGGCTAAGACACTGACTGACGGTGTGGGTCGTTGCATAGGGGCTCCTCCTCCTAGATGACGGTGGTCTGTATACGCGGGAGAGATAGGTCCTCCGTGTAACAGTCAATTGGAAGGTAACAGCCCTGGATGAGAAAACTATTAACGAAGAATTAGAAGTAGTTAAGCTGCTGCTGCCAACGGCAGGACCAGGGTGAAGGTGGATCCTGTGCCGATCTCGCTCTGGACTTCGATGTGTCCATGGTGGGCTTCCGCGATCCAGGCGCAAATGGCCAGGCCGAGGCCGGTCCCTTTTTTTGTATGGGCCCGGGCGTCATCCGTGCGGAAGAAGCGGTCGAAAATCTGCTTGTGGGCATCCTGCGGAATCCCGATGCCGTAATCGCGTACGGAGAGGCGCGCGGTGGTGCCCTCCACCCGCAAATCGATTTCGACTTTGCCGTGGGGATGAGAATATTTCACGGCATTGTCGACGATGTTGAGGATAAGCTCCCGGAGACGAAGTTCGTCTCCCCGCACGGTCGCCTGTTGAATCGTGCCCATGATGACATCCACTTCCCGTTCCTGCCCAAGGAGGCAGGCCTGGCGTTGAATGTCCTCCACCAAGGCCTCCAGCCGGACCGGCTCGCATTCTGTTTTCACCTGACCCATATCCGCCCGCGAGAGGAAGAGCAGTTCCTCCACGATCCGGGACATGCGGTCGATTTCCTCCAGGTTGCTTTCGAGCACGGCAATGTAATCTTCGACGGGACGGGGACGGCGCAGGACTAATTCGCTCTCACCTTTCATGACCGTCAGCGGTGTGCGCAGCTCGTGGGAGGCATCGCTGCTGAACTGGCGGATTTGCGCGAAGGAGGTCTCCAGTCGGGCGATCATATTGTTGAACGTATCGGTCAGACGCCCGATTTCATCCGTTGAGCGTTCAGAATGCAGCCGCTGCGTCAGGTCGCCTGCCGCGATCCGTTGCGCGGCGACGGTGATGGAGTCGACCGGGCGCAGGGCGCGTCCTGCGAGAAACCATCCTCCAACCAACGACACGACCAACGCAATCGGCGCCATGACGAGCAGCACGAGGAGAAAGCGGCGCAGTGTTTCTTCGACGCCTTCCAGAGTGGTCCCGACCTGCACGATGTAGAGCAGCGAGCCACGGTAAATAATGGGAACGGACACCAGGCGCAGAGGCGGCTCATTGGGGTATCTGGCCGATTCGAAGACGGTGCTGCCGGTAAAGGCGGCTTCCAGGGCCGGGCGACTCAAGGGGACGTCGTGTTGCCGGATATTCGGGGAGCGGATGGTGATGGTGCCGGTGGGGCTGAAGATCTGAAAAAATTTATCGATACGGGTGAGTTCCGGGAATTGGCTCAACAGCGCATCTTCATCGATCAGGGGCAGGAAGCCACGGGTCTCCAGCGAGCGCACAGCCGCCGAGGCGGTTTCCTGCAATGACTCATCGACCTGGTCGCGGAGGCCGCGGGCCGTGATGGTGTAGAGCACCACGGAGAACGTCAGCAGGATCAGGGCCAGCGCCGTTCCGTACCAGAGGGTGAGCCGGACTCGAAGGGGCATCAGTCGACCTTGAGCATATACCCACTCCCTCGGATGGTATGGATCAGCTTTCGGGCCCGCCCGCGATCGATCTTATTCCGCAGATAATTCACGTAGACGTCGATGACGTTGGTGAAGGTGTCGAAGTCTTGATTCCAGACATGGTCGGAAATCATGGGGCGGGTCAATACTCGACCGGCGTGACGCATGAAATATTCCAGGAGGGCATATTCTTTGACCGTGAGCTCGATACGTTGCCCTCCACGGGTGACTTCCCGCGTGGCCGGGTTGAGGATGAGATCATCGATCTGAAGCGTGCCGGACGTTTCGGCTGTCCCGCGCCGCAAGAGGGCCCGGACGCGCGCGAGCAATTCATCGATGGCGAAGGGTTTGGTGAGGTAGTCATCCGCCCCGGCATCCAATCCCTTGACCCGTTGGTCGACTTTGGACTGTGCCGTCAGGATCAAGACCGGCGTCTGAATTTTTTCTTTGCGGAGGCGAGTTAGCACTTCCATGCCGGGGAGGCCAGGCAGCATCAGGTCGATCATGATGAGGTCGTAGCTGCCGGTCAGGGCCAGATCGAGACCCTGCGCGCCGTCCTCACAGAGGTCGACGGCGTAACTTTCTTCTTCGAGGGCTCGCTTGATGAACGAGCCCACCTTGGTTTCATCTTCAACGACAAGCACGCGCATAGGTCATCATGTCCACAGGTGGGTGGATTATAGCAGAGGCCGCGGGTCTGTGATGAGGTCAAACGTGGTGTCAGGGAAGGTCGGCGGAGTCCGGGCTTGAACGTCTGGCAGTTTGTAAGCGACAGAGGGAGCGAATGTCCGTCCAGTCCTCTTCTGAAAGCAGCCGGCGCGCGTCGGTCGGCGGTGGACCGGCCAGTGCGAGAAGGGTGGTGAGTCTCTGGCTCATGTCCGGGTGAGTCGAGAGAAAGTCAGGTGGTCCGGCATAGTCCTGCTCGGACTTCTGCAGTGTTTCGTAAACGGCAATCATGGCGGCGGGATCGAGATGGGCGGCCTGCATCATGCGTAGTCCTTCGCGGTCTGCCTCCTCTTCATGCGTGCGGCTGTAGTGCAAGGATCCCATGGTCTGGGCGCCCTGCAGCCCCCAGGCCAGTCCTTCAGACAGATCCCCCGACACGGCAGTCAGCAGCAGCGTGCCGGCCGTCTGTTCGAGGATGGCTCTGGTGCTGTGGCGGAGATAGACATGCTGGAGTTCGTGCGCCAGGACTCCGGCCAGCTGTTCGGCGCTGGTGGTCTGTTCCAGGAGGCCGCGCAGAATCACCACCCGGCCGCCTGGAGCAGCAAAGGCATTGATGGCGGGATTGTCCACCACGGAGAGCGTGATCCGATAAGGGGAGCCCGCCTGTGTGGCGGCCAACGTTTGCACGACCTCGTCGATCTTCCGAAGTCGCTCCGGATCCCGGCATTGCCGCGTCTCCGGCGCGAGGTGTTCGACAATCTGCAGGCCAAGTGATTCCTCCCACATGATCGGGACGTAGGGTGTGGCTGCTGAGGCGATACTAGGTATGCCCCAGCGGTAGAGGCCAACGAGCAGAAGGACTACCCCAAGTCCTGCGCCCAGCGTCCAGGCCAAACGCGTCGTGCGCCAGGAGGGATGGTGAAAATGTTGTGCAAGCGCAGGCGCCGCGGTATGAATTTCTGTCAACAGCGCCGGGCTGGCGACCACCACCGCTTCTGCCGGTTCAGGTCCGAACTCCAGGCGGACGGGCTCGCCGCGGTAAGTCCCTTGTGTTTGGCGAATCTGACCGTACGGCCATTGTTTGCTGCTGCCGTCGGGCATGGCGATCTGCAGCGCGGTCGGGCCTATGGTGAGGGTCACCTTGTGTCGCGTGGCCGTGCGGCCGTCGAGATAGTGAGCGGTTCTGGCGATGGACATGATTACGCATCCATGTCGAAGCCGGTGTCGAGGAGGTTCGACAGCCCTTCGCCCGTGACGGAGGCTTCGGTGGTCTCTTGCGCGACGCGATCGAGATCGACGGGGCCCTGGAGCGACAGTGTGCCGATAAAAAACCGCGCATTACGCACCGTGACCCATGGCCAGGCCCATCCCAAGGTGGTTAAGAGGAGGCCGAGATTCCCTAGATACAGGGTGAGCAGTCTTTGCCAGGTGATCTCGGAGGAGAAACGGGCGTCTCCGAATGAGGTGTGATTCCAGAAATAGCGCTGCTTCTGTCCCAGCAGCCAGATCCACATCGGTCCGAGCACACATGGGATCAACAACAGTGTCAGTCCCGCGTTCGTCAATTGCGCGGCGAGGGCGAACCCGCAGAGGGCCAGGACTGCATAGGTAGTAAACAGGGTTACGGCGAAGGGGAGCATCACCCCGGATCCGTGGCCGGTGAACCGGAACCGCTGGTTGCCGAAATAGGTGTGGGAGTGCAGAAAGGCCTGACGCTGGGTTTGGAAATAGGGATAGTAGGTGCCCAGAGTGAGGATCGTAAAAAACCATCCCCGAAAATACAGTTTGAGGAAATCTAGGGTCCGTCCTCGAAACGAGAACCGGATGCCGCGCCATGAGGTGCGAGTGCATCGATACCGGCGCGCGTTCACGATTGCGACGGGGACGTAGAGGAAAAATACCAGGCCCGCCATCGCTTGGAGCAACACATCGATCCACTGGGGAAGCTCCAGAAACGTATGCGCGGCGCTCAGGGAAAAATACGGGATACCGAAGACCAGCATGGCTTTCAGAAACCCTTGATAGAGTTCCTTGCCGGTCCCGTGATACGCGAACCGATCCCCTGCAAAGGAGGTGTGACTGAACAGGTACCGGCGGATCTTCGCCTTGGCCCAGAAGTGATACCCGCCCAGCGTGATCAACGTGAGGCAGACGTTCACGACATGCATGCCCAGGAGCGTTCCGCCCATTCCATGAAAGGCTGCGCGTATGGGCGGAGACGCGGAGTCGGTTGCGCCGGATGTGGCCGAGGCGTCAGAAACTGTGGGAGGGCTGTCGTGTTGGTTCGGCGAGTCTTCGTCGGAAGCTGATGGTATCGCCTCGACCACCGCGAACCGCGCGCCGCATGTGGGGCAGGTGCTGCGAGACGCCCTCGTCAATTGTTCCAGGGCGCGGACTCGATACTGGCTGAGGCAACGGTGGCAGGTGACGCGTGCAGCGCTCGTGCCGTCATGCAGTGCCGCAGTGGTCATGATTCAGCAGGCGGCCTGATGACCCAAGGCGCAGGCTTGTTGTAATCCGTGCAGGAATCCCGCGCTATCGCCTTGTCCTCGCTTCACGATGGCGCGTTCGAAATAGGCACGCCCGTGTTGTGGTTGGTGTGTGAGGAACTGGTCCCACAGCGTGAGCGCCTGATCCCATTGTCCCCGCGCAGTGTGTACGGATGCCGCGGCGCTGTAGGCGTTGAAGTGGGTAGGATTCAGACGGATGGCGGCATGAAAGGCGATCAGTGCTTCGTCGGGCGCGTCCTTTTGGAAGAGGGCAGTCCCGCGTCCGTAATAGGCTTCATCATCATCGGGGTCCAGATTCAACGCGTCGGCATAGGCGAAGAGCGCCTTGTCGATCTGGCCGTGTTTTTGGAATGCGATGCCTTCCGCGCGTTTGGCCTTGGCGTTAGAAAACTCTCTGCCGCTGTGCGCGCGCAGCAGCGCGATCAGTTCGGGATCCCCGTCGTGTAGGGCGATTTCCAGCGGGGTCTCGCCGTGGCTCTTCTGATTCACCGGAATGCCCCTTTCGAGCAGAGTCTGCGCGGCGGCGAGATGTCCACGCCGGACCGCCCGATGGAGTGCTGAATCGCCGCAGGTGCAGGTCGCTCGGATGTCGGCCCCGTTCGCAAGAAGCACTTCAATGGTGTCGGCATGGCCCTGTTCAGCCGCAGTCACCAGCGGGGTGAAGCCCTGTGTGCCCTTTGCATTGGGGTTCGCCCCGTGTTGCAACAGTAGTGTGACGACATCGGTGTGCCCGCGCTTGGCGGCTTCAATCAAGGCCGTCCGCCCGTGGCCGTTGCGTTGGTCCACTGCGTGTCCCTCTGCCAGGAGAACGGCGGCTTCGGACCGGTCGCCTCGCGCCGCCGCAAGGTGGAGCGACGACCAGCCATTGGCTTTCAAAATAAATGGCGAGAGCACCAAGGTATCGATGTCATAGGGATCATGGGTCGTTTTCATTTGTCCCAGCATCCAGTAGGCCATTCCCACGACCAACACGTAGTTCAACACACAGGCCAAGACAGCCACCGCGAGGCCTGCGAGCCGGCGGGAAAGATCGATCGGAAGGTCGCCGTCCCACGATCGAGTGCTCCTGTCTTCATCGGTTGCCGGTCCCGCCGGGTTGAGGACCAGAAGGTTGGCGCGGCAGGAAGGGCAGGGAAATTGGTGCAAGGGGTGACCGGCCACTGGTGCGCAAGAGGTGATGGCCTGGCAGAAGGGGCAGATGACGGTCTGTGTACGTTCCGATGGTACCAGCGCAGGGGATGCAGCGAGTGCTGCGCCGGGGTGAACGGTAGTCATGGTCTCTTACGACCTTTCGCCCGGGCGCGTGCTGGACGGTCCCGTCAGTGAGGTGATCGGTGATTATTGAAAAGGATAGCGCAAAACGGGAGGAGCGCAACCGCCCGGATGGCTTGGGACGGCTCTTTGCCCGTGGGGTCTGACCGAGGTTCAGGGATAGAGGGAGGGGCTGGGAACGGATGCGTTATGCAGGAGGAAAGCGCGTAATGGTTACAGGGGCATAGGTTAGATGGGGACCGTCTGGACGGTGGAAGCTGAGGGAGTGACGCAGCCAGGCCGTGTCGTTGCGGGTGGGGAAGTCGGCCCGATAGTGGGCCCCGCGGCTTTCTTCCCGCCCTAAGGCCCCTACGACGATGGTCTCGGCGATTTCCAGCAGGCACTGCAATTCCAACGCGTGAATCAGGTCGGTGTTGAAGATGCGTCCCTTGTCCTGCACGCACATGTGCTCCGCGCGACGTTTCAAGGCTTGAACGGTCTCGAACGCTTCCTGGATAGATTGTTTCGTGCGGAAGATCCCCAGGTTCAGGCTCATGGTTTTGCCAAGGTCGTCCCGTATCTGCCAGGCCCGCTCGGGTCCGGGGTTGCTGAGCAGCATGTCGATGCGCTGTTGTTCGCTCTTCAGGACGGTTTCGGATACCGGTGACAGCGGACAGGCGCGGATCGACTCCGCGGCCTTCGTGCCCGTTCGTCGTCCAAAGACAATGGTTTCCAGCAAGGAGTTGCCTCCGAGGCGATTGGCCCCATGCACACTGACGCAGGCGCATTCGCCCGCGGCGAAGAGTCCAGGTAGGTCGGTTTCTCCCCAGGCATTGGTCCGGACGCCGCCCATCTGGTAGTGGGCGCCGGGACGTATGGGAATGGGTGTTTCGATCGGATCGAGTCCCGCGAATTCCATCGCCAGCTCCCGGATCTGCGGGAGTCGCTCGAGAATTTTGGCGCGACCCAGATGTCGCAGGTCGAGCAGGACGCAGCCGTCGACACCTCGCCCTTCTTGGATTTCCTGTCCGATGGCGAGGGAGACGGTGGAGCGGGTGGCCAACTCCATTTGTTCCGGCGCGTAACGTTTCATGAACCGCTCACCGAGGGTATTCAGCAGATACCCGCCCTCACCGCGCGCGCCTTCAGTGATCAGGATGCCGGTGTCTTTCAAGGTGGTCGGATGAAACTGGACGAATTCCATGTCCTCAAGCGCAACGCCTGCGCGATAGGCCAGCGCCATCCCGTCGCCGGTATTAATCACCGCGTTCGTACTGGTGGAAAAAATGCGTCCACTCCCGCCGGTAGCCAGAATCACGGCCTTTGCGCGGAGCATCTGTAACCCGCCACGGATCATGTCCCAGGCGACCACCCCGCAACAGCGCCCTTCTTCGACCAGCAAGGCCGTGACGTACCACTCCTCATAGACCTTGCAGCGGCGCTTCATGAGTTGTTCGTACATGGCGTGTAAGAGGGCATGGCCGGTGCGGTCCGCTGCGTAACAGGTACGGGGGTAGCCGGCTCCTCCGAAGGGCCGTTGCGCGATGCGTCCCTCCGGGGTACGGCTGAAGATCACGCCCATACGTTCCAATTCTAAAATGTCCTGGGGCGCTTCCTTGCACATGGCCTCGATGGCGTCCTGATCGCCCAGATAGAGCCCGCCCTTGGCCGTGTCATAGGCATGGGCCTCCCAGGAGTCTTCTGCGCCGATGGCCGCGTTGATGCCTCCCTGAGCGGCAACCGAATGGCTGCGGACGGGGTGTACCTTGGAGAGGAGCGCGACATTGATGTCAGGCGGCACGGCAATCGCGGCTCGCATACCGGCGAGTCCTGCTCCAACCACGAGAATGTCATGAGTCATCATACGGTCTTCTTATCCCGGTCGCGTTTCGTGACGGTGAATGTTGCCCTCAGCGTGCAGGACAATCTCACTATTACGCTATGGAATTTGGGAAAACAAGCGAGGCGAAATGGCCCCTGAACGCTTGGAAAACTCGGTGCTGCATGATAGGGTACCCACGCTGCCTCGAATGAACGAGTGCGTCACCTTATAGCAGGATTTCACCCCCATGCCAGAACCGCAGTTTCTCGAACCGAACGATACGTTTGTGCCCCGCCATATCGGTCCGACCGAGCCTGAGATCCAGGCGATGTTGGAAACCCTCAACGTGCCCTCGCTGGACTCACTCGTCGAGGCCACGGTTCCTTCCGATATTCGGTTGCAGGCCTCCCTGGCGGTTCCGTCCCCGCGAGGCGAGCAGGAGGTGCTGGCGGAATTGCGCGGCATAGCCGGACAGAACCAGGTATGGCGTTCGTTGATCGGCATGGGCTATTACGACTGCATCACGCCGCCGGTGATTCAGCGCAATATCCTCGAAGGCCCCGGTTGGTACACGCAATACACTCCGTATCAGGCCGAGATCGCTCAAGGCCGCCTCGAAGCGCTGGTCAATTTCCAAACCATGGTGGCGGATTTGACCGGGTTGCCCCTCGCCAATGCCTCTCTACTGGATGAGGCGACTGCGGCGGCCGAAGCGATGACGATGTGTGCCGCGATTTCCCGTGCGGCCGGTCACGACCGGCACAAATTTTTTGTCTCTGAAACCTGCCATCCGCAAACGATTGCGGTGGTGCAGACTCGCGCGGAACCGTTGGGCATCGTCCTGCAAGTTGGCGCGATTCAATCGCTGGATTTGTCCTCCGGCGAATTTTTCGGCATGTTGCTCCAATATCCTTCCACGGACGGGTACGTCGGTGACTACAGCGAATTCATTACGCAGGCGCATGCCGCCGGAGTGTATGTGGTCGTGGCGACCGATTTGCTTGCCTTGACGCTGCTGCGGCCACCGGGAGAATTCGGTGCCGATGTCGCGGTGGGGTCCAGTCAGCGATTCGGTGTGCCCTTGGGATTCGGCGGGCCGCATGCGGCCTTCATGGCCACCAAGGAAGAGTTTCGACGGCAGATGCCGGGCCGGATTATTGGCGTCTCGAAAGATGCCACGGGTCGTCTCGCCTACCGACTGTCGTTGCAAACCAGGGAACAGCATATCCGCCGGGAGAAGGCCACGAGCAATATCTGCACGGCGCAAGTGTTGCTGGCAGTTATGGCGGGGATGTATGCCGTCTATCACGGGCCGGCGGGTTTGCGACGGATTGCCGAACGAGTTCACGGCCTCACGATGGCCTTGGCCGAAGGCTTGCGCCGGCATGGTTGTGCCGTCGGCCTGGAACCGATCTTCGATACATTGCGGGTTCCGCTCTCGCCGGCGCAATCGGAGACGATTCTGAATCGGGCGCGGCAACAGAAGATTAATCTGCGTCGGTACGATGATCATAGCCTGGGCCTGTCGCTGGACGAATGGAGCAATGCAGAGGAAGTCCGGCAACTGTTGACGCTCTTCGCCGGCCAGGAGATTTCCGCGGAAGAACTGCAGACCATTCTTACCTCGGTCGATGGGCGGTATCCAACAACCCTCGCGCGCACGAGCCCGTATCTTACGCATCCGGTGTTTCACCGGTATCACGCCGAACATGAGTTGTTGCGGTACATTCACCGGCTGCAATCGCGGGACCTGTCCCTGGTACATTCGATGATTCCCCTTGGTTCCTGCACCATGAAGCTGAATGCCACGGCGGAAATGTTGCCCGTGACCTGGCCGGAGTTCGGGCGGCTGCATCCCTTTGCTCCCGCCGATCAAGTGCAGGGATACCAGGCTCTGTTCCAGCAGCTGGAGTCGTGGCTGGCGGAACTGACCGGCTTTGCCGCGATGTCGTTGCAGCCCAATGCCGGGTCACAGGGTGAATATACCGGCCTGATGGTGATCCGGGCCTATCACCGCCATCGAGGCGAGACGCAACGCGATGTCTGTTTGATTCCGGTCTCGGCGCATGGGACCAATCCGGCCAGCGCATCGATGTGCGGCATGACCGTCGTCCCCGTGGCTTGCGATCCGCGCGGTAATGTGGATCTCGCCGATCTCGAAGCCAAGGCGACACAGCATCGTAGCCGCTTGGCTGCGCTGATGGTGACCTATCCATCGACGCACGGCGTGTTCGAGGAAGGCATTCGCCGCATGTGCCAGATCGTGCACACCCATGGTGGTCAGGTCTACATGGACGGCGCGAACATGAATGCGCAAGTCGGGCTCTGCCGGCCGGCCGACCTGGGCGCTGATGTCTGCCATCTGAATTTGCATAAAACGTTTTGTATCCCTCACGGCGGCGGCGGGCCTGGAATGGGGCCGATCGGTGTCGCCCGTCATTTAGTGCCGTACATGCCTGGGCATCCCGTCACGAAACTGGGTGGACCGCAGTCGATCGGACCGGTTTCGGCGGCTCCTTATGGCAGCCCCAGCATCCTGACGATTTCGTGGGTCTACATTGCGTTGATGGGACGCGAAGGATTGACCAAAGCGACACAGGTGGCCATTCTCAATGCCAACTATATGGCCAAACGTCTGGAGAAGTACTATCCGGTCTTGTACAGCGGCGCACGCGGATTCGTGGCGCATGAGTTTATTATGGATTTGCGCCCGCTCAAGGAAAGCAGTGGTGTGGAAGCGATGGATGTGGCCAAGCGCCTGATGGACTATGGTTTCCATGCGCCCACGGTGTCGTTTCCCGTGGCTGGCACCTTGATGATCGAGCCGACAGAGAGTGAAGTGAAAAGCGAGCTGGACCGGTTGTGCGACGCGTTGATCGCAATCCGTGGCGAGATCCAGGCTATTGCGGAAGGTCGGCAGCCGCGCGCGGGCAACGTGTTGAAGAATGCGCCTCACACGGCATTGGCCGTGACCGCCTCGGAATGGACGAGGCCCTACTCCCGCGAAGAGGCGGCATTTCCCGCGCCATGGGTTCGGGAAAATAAATTTTGGCCGAGTGTGGGCCGGATTGATGAAGCCTATGGCGACCGCCACCTGTTTTGCACCTGTCCGCCGGTGGATGCCGTCTCGTAGTCGCGCTTCGGGCTGCGGCGCCTGGTTGACCGTTGTGAGTCGGTCTGTCGTCCGTCAGATCGCCGTGGGGTGTCTGCTGCTCGACATGTTCGTTGCCCTGCCCATTCACGCCTCGATGGAATCCGTTGCCGTTGCGGACACTCAGAGCGAGGATCGTCCGCTCGACGTGGTGTCCGGCATCACCTATCGCGCGGGGACACGGCTGAGGATTCCAGGTACGGGCTGGTCATTCGTGGTGCCTGAAGGTTGGCAGAGCAATCGGCCGGACGATGCAGAGATGCCGTTTCTCACCCCTGAGGAAGGCAAAGACCTCGGCATGATGTTCCCCCTGACCGAGGTCACGCGAGAGACGCTTCGTGAACAACTCCGTGAGCCGTTGTCGCTGCTGCACGGGCTCTCTTTTATCCCGTCCGGCTCCCAAGTCGAGACGGAGGCATGGATTGCGCAATCGTTCGTGGGAGAAGAGATGGCCGGCCGGGCCTTGGCGGTCATGGGAGCCGGCAACACGGCGGTGATTTACTTTCTCATGGGACCGCCCCAACAGATGTCCGTCTTCCAGTCCGTATTGGAGCAGCTCGGACAATCGACCCGCTTTGGCGA
>DAONAB010000005.1:11957-13143 GCA_035400805.1 Nitrospira sp.
GAAGAAGCCCTTGAAACGGCTGTCCACGTGCACGGGAGTGACGGGCTGGGAGAGCTGGATTCTTTGCTGACTGCTGAGGGAGCGATGCGATATCCCTCTGTTCGTCTGCCGCCCCTCCTCTCCACCGCGCAAGATGTGTGGAACGAATGTGTGCGGCGGTATCAGGATGACATCACGCTGATTACACTGGGTCCGTTGACGAATGTCGCCGTGGCACTGAAGGTCAACCCGCTCACCGTTCAGAAGTTTCGCTCGGTGATTGTGATGGGGGGCGCGATTGGCGTGCCTGGCAACGTGTCGCCCGTGGCTGAATTCAATATGTATGTCGATCCCCATGCCGCCCATCGGGTATTTCAAGCCGCGCTTCCATTAACTCTGGTCCCGCTGGATGTGACCACCCGCGTGGGCGTGGCCCGTGATGTCCTCAAGACCTGGACTGCCGCATCGCGTGATCCGCGCGTTCGTCTCGTGGCAGATATGACCGCCAAGGCCTTTGATTTTGCTGAACAGGTCGAGGGTCACGGGCAGCTGTACTTTCACGACCCCCTGGCCGTGCTTGCTGCCATCGAATCGTCGCTGCTCAAGACCGAGCCGCTGCATGTCGACGTGGAGGATGTCGGACGGGTGTCTCGCGGAGCGACTGTGGCGGACCGACGCCATCGCCGGGCGGAAGAGAAGGCCAGTCCGAACATGCAGGTGGCGGTGGATGTCGATGCCGAGCGCGCCTTGAGCCTCATCCGCAGTCGATTGTGCCCATGGTCGTAGTTGTCGGTTCCAGCAATATCGATCTCACCGCGTCGGTCGATCGGTTACCGAATCCCGGTGAGACACTGCTCGGCCAACGGGTTGTGCAATCGTTCGGCGGCAAGGGAGCGAATCAAGCGGTTGCAGCGGCGCGAGCGGGAGCCGAAGTCGGGTTCCTCAGCAAAGTGGGACACGACCCTCATGGCGATCTGATCGAACAGCATCTGATCACACAGGGCTTGTCCCGGATCGTGCTTCTGCGCGATGCCGCAGCGCAGACCGGAGTGGCGATGATTCTGGTCGACGCAGCCGGCGAGAATCAGATTGTTGTGGTTCCGGGAAGCAATCAGCAGCTCACACCGGCGGATGTGCAGCGACATGCGGAGCTGATCTCCGGCGCGCGTGTCCTGCTCGTACAAATGGAAATTCCCATCGAGACGGT